>JAURND010000005.1 GCA_030830425.1 Gammaproteobacteria bacterium | reverse complement strand
CGGTCTTGAGGTTCGTTATTGGGGCGGAGAATGGCGTATATACCCGCAGAACGAGATTTTTACTGTGACAAAGTCAGTTTTCTATTGCGTAGCGCTTGACTATTTAGTATATATGTATACAATATAGCTAGATACTAACGAGGCGTATATGTGGACAAGAACTTATAGCAAAACATTCCAAGGGTTAAAGCGCGAAGATATTTGGCGCATTTGGACAGATGTAAATAGCTGGCCAACTTGGCACGGTGATTTGGATTACTGCAAGCTTGATGGTGATTTCAAAGTTGGTAATCACTTCATGTTAAAACCCAAGGGCGTCAACCCTGTAAAAATCGTGCTGACAGAAATTAATGAAGGGTACCATTTTACCGACTGCACTGCGTTCTTCGGTGCTAAAATGTACGATACTCACGCTATGGAAGATACAGTCGATGGATTAAAGTTAATAAATAAACTGGTTGTGACCGGGCCGTTGAAATGGATTTGGATCAAGCTTGTGGCTCAAAATGTCGCTGATACGGTCCCAGAGGAAATGGAAAACTTAATAAAGCTTGCAAGAGGCAGCAATGTCTAACTTACCATTTGGTTTTGATACACCTGAAGATAGCCCGGGATTTTTGCTTTGGCAAACAACGATGGTATGGCAACGGCAGATTAAAAAGTCGTTGGAGCCTTATGATATATCCCATGCCCAGTTTGTGATTATGGCGACCCTGATGTGGTTTGAGGCTCATCACTATGACACAACTCAAATCCTCATCGTGAACTGGTCAAAGCTTGACAAAATGACTGTTTCAAAATCGCTAAGAAAACTGGTTTCACTTGGTTGTGTTCATCGCATTGAACATGAAACAGATACACGTGCCAAGAGCGTCTCACTCACTGAAAAAGGTAAGGAGATGGTACGCACCCTAGTCCCTATTGTAGAAAGGATTGATAGTACGTTTTTTGGTAAAGCATCTCATAAGGAACAAAAAAGCCTTGTACAAATTTTGGCGAAATTAACTGCAGGTACCGCAGATGAATAAGGCAGCAAAATTCTGGATTGGCGTTGCTTGCAAAGATCATGCAGAAAACGGCGTTAAGCTTGGTATTTGCCAATTCTGTCATGGTAAATCTGCGCCTGCTAAACGATTATCACGTGGTGATTTTGTGATTTATTACTCGTCTAAAGTAACCATGGAAGGATCTGAGCTCTATCAAAAATTTACTGCAATTGGCAAGATCATTGATGACACACCTTACCAAGTAGATATGGGAGATGGATTCAAACCATTTAGGCGTAAGATCAATTATTTTGAGGCAAAGCACATTGATATCAAACCGCTTGTGCCATTGCTGCCCTTTATCAAAAATAAAAATTCATGGGGATACGTTTTCCGCTATGGCTTTTTAGAAATCGATCAAGAGTCATTTGAAATTATTGCAGGTGGCATGCTTGAGTTTAATCCATTATTAGAAGAGGCGCTCGACCATGCTAATAAAACCTGATCTTAAAGATGAAAAAATCATTACGTGTTTACAGGATGCCTATGGTCTGACTATAGAAAAAGTAGTATTTTTGCCTCTTGGTGCTGATTTCAACACAGCTGTTTATCGCATTACAACAAATAACGGATCAGATTATTTCCTCAAATTAAGGAGTGGTGAATTTTTAGAAGCCTCGGTATCAGTTCCAAAATATCTGGCTGATCTGGGTATCAAACAAGTGATCTCTCCTCTTGCAACCAAGACAGGGCAACTTTGGACAAGTTTGGCATCATTCAAAGCAATTCTATACCCTTATGTCGAGGGCTGTAATGGGGTAGAAGCTAAACCATCAGATGATCACTGGGTTCAATTTGGGGCGGCCATTAAAAAGCTTCATAGCGTTGATATTCCAAACGCTCTAACAAGTGGCACACCGCGGGAAACGTTCTCTTCTAAATGGCGAGAAACCGTCAAAGCATTTCTTATGCGCATTGAAAATGAGGTTTTTGAAGAGCCTGTTGCTGTAGAAATGGCATTGTTCCTGAAATCCAAAAGTAGCGAAATACTTAAACTGGTCGAGCGCGCTGAAGAGCTTGCGATCACGATCCAAAAACAGCCCCTCGACTATGTTTTATGCCACGCTGATATGCATGGCTGGAACCTGATTGTTGATAAAGAAGCAGCCCTTTATATTGTTGATTGGGATACGCTCATCTTTGCCCCCAAGGAGCGAGATCTGATGTTTGTTGGCGCTGGAATTTGGGTGAGCTCCCTAACAGCTGCCGAAGAAGAATCACTGTTTTATCAGGGCTATGGCCAAATAACGATAAACAAGGATGTTCTTTGCTACTATCGTTTTGAACGTATTATTCAGGATATCGGAGACTATTGTGAATACATCTTTCTGTCTGATGAAGGTGGTGACGATCGTATGCAATGCTTTGAACACTTACAGCCTGTTTTTCTGCCGGATGGCGCAATAGAGAGAGCGTATGACTCTTGTAATACGAGGAAAATTTTATGAGATTATATTTTATAGGCGGCGCCAGTGGCAGCGGTAAAACGGCTGTGATGCCTCATTTAAAAGAGCTTTTGGGAGATGACATCGCTGTTTATGATTTTGACGATATTGGCGTACCAGATGGTGCTGATAAAAAATGGCGTCAAGAATCCACCGAAAAGTGGCTGCAAAAATTATTGAGCGAAGGCAAAGATACCTACTTGCTGGGTCAAATTGTTTTAGGTGAAATACTGAGCTGCCCTTCAGCTAAAAAAATAGATAAAATCAACTTCTGTCTTTTAGACGTCAGCGATTTCGAACGTATTAAGCGCCTCAAAAAACGCAACACCTATGGTGCTGATCAAAACATGCTGAACTGGTCTGCCTGGCTTCGCATGCATCATCAAGATCCGCAGTGGGTGCCACATGTTATCCAAGAAGATGCGGCAAGTATCATGGATTTTAGCCGATTATCGAATCTTAAAAGCTATGAAGAAGTTGCGAATATCAAAATCCTCGATACAACAGAACTTGCTTTGCATGAGGTTGCGGGACAGCTAGCAGATTGGGTCAGATTATTTGATCTTGAGCCGTTTCATGTTGTTAAAGTCCAACCACATGAAATAGATGTTATAGAAAATAAAATCACATCATACAATAACAGCAAAGTACCCTTCATCCAGGAACAACCTTTTATAAATTTAAATTTTTGTATAAAAGATGAGAGTGGTGTAATTATCGCAGGCATTACATCTGTGATGTATTGTTGGGGTATGCTGTTTGTAGATATTTTAGCCGTAGATGAAAAGCACCATAAAAGTGGTCTGGGTAGTAAATTGCTCAGTCATGTAGAAAATGAGGCAAAGAAACTTGGGGCAAAGCTTGCCCATCTTGATACCTTTGATTTTCAGGCGAAAGACTTTTATATAAAACATGGTTATGGGATTTTTGGTGTTCTTGAAGATTGCCCTCCTGGGCATAAACGCTATTACATGAAGAAGGTTTTGTAGGTGAAACAAGAGAAGCAGAGATCAATAATTGAGGTACAAACACCAAGATTAACTTTAAGGACACCTAAGATTGCAGATCTCGATGTCATTAAAGGGGCGATTGATGCATCAGTTGATAATATTGCTCCTTGGCTTGAATGGGCTAAACCTGGTTTTTCCAGGGATGCTCTGCGGTCTTTTTTAAATTATGCTATTTCGTGTCATGTAGAAGAAAAACCCAATAATTTATTTTTTTCTATTTTTGACAAGAGCAACGGTCAATTTATAGGTGATATTTATTACGGAACGATTGATTGGACTGTGCCTTATTTTGCTATAGGTTATTGGATTGACTCTAGACAGTCAGGGAAAGGATATATGCTGGAGGCAGTAAATGCTCTTGCTCGATTAGGGTTGTCTTATTTTAAGGCTAAACGTATTGAAATTAGTATGTCAGAACTCAATTTATCAAGCAAAAAAATTCCAGAAAGACTTGGTTTTGATTTTGAGGGTGAATTAAAAAATCGGCATGTCAATTTTGTAACAAAAACAGTGTGCAATACTTTAATGTATTCGTGTTGTAAAATAGAGAGATTACCTCCGCTTAAAGTTGAATGGTTTACGGATTAAAAGATGAAGAATGTTATTTCACAACCAATAAAAAAAGGCAACACAATCGGCCTTATCGCTCCATCAAGTCCGCTGACCCCAGGATTATTAAAGAACTGTGTTGCGTATTTTGAAAAATTAGGAATTAAAGTAAAAATTGCTAAAAATATTCAAAAATTTGAATTATTTACAGCAGGCACTGACGAAGAAAGAGCGTCTGATATTATGGACTTCATCAAAGACCCTGAAGTTTCAGTCATCATCACAACCAATGGTGGTGCTTGTTCCATTAGAACCTTGCCTCTTTTAGATTATGATCTGATTACGAAAAACCCAAAACCTATCGTGGGTTATTCAGACGCAACAGCACTGCAGCTAGGTATCTACGCCAAAACCGGTGCATTATCTTTAACCGGCTTTAATTGTAGCGATATTAAAAATGGAACTGTGGCAGAAAACACATGGACCTCTTTTTTGCATTGCTTAAACAAAGAAAGCTATTCTGTAAACGGTGGCGAGACAGTATGCCATGGCACCGTAACAGCCCCTGTAATCGGCGGGAACCTAACCTGTTTGCTTAATCTAATGGGAACGCCATATCAACCTGATTTTTCAGGGAAAATTCTTTTGATAGAAGACGTTGGGATTGAGCCGTATCTTATTGAAGGTATGTTTTCTCAATTGCATGTCGCAGGAGTGCTAGATAACGTGGCTGGCATTGTTATTGGCCATTTTACAGAATGCACAGCTAAGCATTTTGACTCCAAAGACGTAGCGACAGAAGATGTGATCGATTTCTGGTGTAAACGAATTAAAGTCCCATGCATTAAGAATTTTCCATATGGCCATATTGAGAATAGGTACGTATTACCTCTTGGGCAGATTATCACCTTAGACGCATCAAATTGTAGGCTGGATATTAATTTTACTTGGATTAATGCAAAAAGTAACGATCCAATCTTATTAAATTTAGACAATGGTCAGTATCAATTGCAAAACAGCACAAACGATGCCTATGAATATATTTTGGCTGAATCGTTAGCGTTTGATGAGAGGGTGTTGCCATTTACACAGAAGCCAAAAAGAATTGAAATAAATTTTATTATAAACAACGAAGGAAATGTTGTTGGTGGTATTTACGCTGATTTGTATCATTGGAATATTTTATATATTTGCATATTATTTGTAGCAGAAGCACATAGAAACAAAAATTTAGGGTCTATTTTGCTGAGTCAAGTTGAAGAAAAAGCAAGAAGCATGGGCTCCACTTTATCTCACGTTGAAACATATGATTTTCAAGCTAAAGATTTCTATATAAAGCAAGGTTATGAAATATGTGGGGTTTTAGATGATTGTCCGCCAGGGCATAAACGATATTATTTGAAGAAGAAATTAGCATGATAACTATTCGCAAAGCAACGCCTAACGATATCCATCAACTTGAAATTCTTTTTCAAGTATGCCGCCAGCTTACTTTTGTATCTCGCCATCCAGATGAATTTCAGATCGGTGACTACCAAAAATCTACCGCTGAGGATGAGGTCTGGGTTGCCGAAGAGCATGGTTCCATTGTTGGTTTTGTATCCACCTACCCCGCTGATAATTTTATCCATAATTTATTTGTCCACCCAGAGCAGCAGGCTAAGAATATAGGCACCCAACTATTACACATCGCCGAAGCGAATCTTGGACGCCCCATGACGCTAAAAATTGCTATGGATAATTTAAAACCCTGTGGTTTTTATGAAAAATATGGCTGGTACAAAGTATCACAGCATGATGATGCAAGCGAACCATATCTACTATACAAGAAAGACTGAGAACCCTATGAATAGTAAGACAAATAGAGACGCCTGGCTCATTGGGAAAATGGCAATTTTAGATGCAACAAATTGTAGATTGGACATTGTTTTCAATAATATTGTATATGCACAAAAACCAAGAATTTTCAATTGTAATTAGTGATATTCTATGTTAAAATAGAAGCAAGCAATGGGTCTGTAGATAATCAGATGGAATTGGTCATGTTTAAACTATTATGCACTAATATGTTGGTGCTTATGTTTTTTTGCAATGGTGCATTTGCATCTGAGGTTTGCACTATGAAAGATTTTAAACAATCTTTAGCTAAATTACAACCACATTTTGTTGGCAGTTCTGTTATATCTGTAACATCATCCTCTGATGATTTTAGCTATTCTAGCTCGGCAGTTACCGAGGATTCACAGTTTTATATTGGATCTGTGGCTAAACATATGACGGCTTATATGCTACTTGTAACTCTACATGAGACATATCCAAAAACGAACATTGAACATCTTCTAAGTGCAAAGCTAACAACTCTGTTTCCTCATTCTGAATTATTTAGGCAGATTGATAGAGAGTGGTTAAACGATATTAGTTTATTAGATTTATTGACACATCGATCTGGACTGACAGATTATTTGGACGCGTATGGGGATGGTCTTACAGTACCAGAAGCTTTAAATAACGCTATTGATGCTGCAACTCTTTTGCAATCAATATCTTTTGATCCAGCAAAGAAACATCTGTACTCAAACTCAAACTATTTGTTAATTGGCAAATTAATTGAAGAAATGAGTCATGATACGCTGGATCATGTTTTTGAAAAGATCATCAAGGCGCCCGCTAAAATGAAGTCTTCTTTTGCACCGATATCAGGTAATTATTTTGATTTCAAAAAAAAGCAAGCTTACTCCAAGTTGGTTCCAAATTTAAATGATAAAGT
>JAURND010000034.1 GCA_030830425.1 Gammaproteobacteria bacterium | reverse complement strand
TATTTCTGGTCAAGATATTCAATTAGTCGATGGAGGCATGCAGCGCCGCAGCTTTACTTTCCTAGATGATGGCATTGAATGCTTACTAAAGATGATTGAAAACAAAGATCGCTGCGCCACAGGTCGTATTTTTAATATTGGTAATCCTAACAATGATGTCTCGATTAAAGAATTGGCGGAACAATTGTTATCGATCGCTAAAACTTTCCCGCTATATGCAGAACGAGCCAAGAAAATAAATATTGTCACCGTATCAAGCGGTCAATATTATGGAGAAGGTTATCAAGATATTTCAGCCAGAGTACCGTCTATTCAAAATGCAGTTCAATATTTAGATTGGCATCCGAAAACAGATTTGAAGACAGCGCTTCAAAAAACGCTAGACTACTATTTTGGAGAAGCACCGCGTGATTTGGCGTAAATGAATATAGTAGCCATAGAATCCGTAGTTTGGCAAAAAACCCCAGCCGTTTTTCCGTCACTAGCTGCCAACGCCATTCATGTTTGGCGAACGCCACTCAATCTTTCCGCAGATAAAATCCATATCGCTCAATCCGTATTATCTCCCGATGAAATAGAACGTGCCGTTAAGTTTAAATTTCTCATGCATCAACAGAAATTTATTGTCGCAAGAGGCACCTTGCGATATCTGCTTGGTCAATATCTGGCTCAATCGCCAGAAAGCATTGTTTTTCAATATACTGATAAGGGAAAGCCTTATATTGCAGATCAATCTATTTTCTTTAGCGTCTCTCATTCGAATGATTGGGCAACCTATTCGATAGGCCTAGTCGAAAAATTAGGCATAGATGTAGAAAAAATACGCCACGATCTAACCATAGCATCGATCGCGGCACGCTTTTTTTCAGCAGACGAAAGTCAGCATTTACAGACATTGCCGACAGCGCAAAAAACACAGCTATTTTTTCATCTTTGGACTTGTAAAGAAGCCTTTGTCAAAGCTACCGGCCATGGATTGACAGAATCTTTATCTAGAGAAGTTCATCAAGAAGATTGTTTGATCACGCCATTTTATTTAGCAGACAATTATATAGCGGCATTGATCAGCCCAACCCAGATAGATCACATTCAATTTTGGAATTATGGCTAAAGTGGATGAGCCTCTATTTCCCCTTCTCCCCTTGTGGGAGAAGGTGCCCTGAAGGGCGGATGAGGGGTAACAAGATTCCCTTTTCCTTGTTGTGGGGGAGAAAAGCCTGCCCCGTACTCGATACGGGGTGCCCTGAAGGGCGGATGAGACCCAATTTTCCTTCTCCCCCTGTTGGGGAGAAGGTGCCCTGAAGGGCGGATGAGGGGTAACAAAATACAGCAATTCCGCGTTTTTGAGGGGAATTTCTAAAACAAAGGATCAAACCTGATGTCAACCCATCAACTATTTACCCAAAGAAAATTTCTTCCCTTATTTATCACGCAATTTTTCGGTGCATTTAACGACAATGTATTTAAAAATGCACTCTCTGTTTTGATTATTTATCGACTGGCAGAACAGTTAAATGTATCGGGTGGCTTATTAGTTGCGCTGGCTTCTGCTTTGTTTATCGCGCCATTTTTATTTTTTTCAGCAATCGCAGGTCAATTGGCGGATAAATATGAAAAATCTAAATTAGCCATAGGGGTTAAAGTGTTCGAAGTTATCCTGATAGGTATCGGCGTCTTTGGTTTTTTGGGTGATCATTTATACCTGCTGATGTTAGTGATATTTATGTTGGGCACCCATTCTACTTTTTTTGGTCCCATTAAATATGCCATTTTGCCGCAACATTTACAGGAGAAAAAATTACTGCTAGGCAATGGATGCATTGAAGCGGGCACATTTTTGGCGATATTGATGGGCAGTATTTTTGGCGGTCTTTTTATTTTAACGCATCATGGACTAATATTTGTTTCTGTGCTGATGTTATCCGTTGCAGTGATAGGACTGATAGCGAGTCTTTTTATTCCACGTGCAGAAAGTTTTGAGCCTGATTTAAAAGTGAATTATCATGTTTTCACGCAAGCCTGGTCGATGTTGAAGCAGACCTGCAAAGCTAAAACCATTTTTTTATCGATGCTAGGCATCTCATGGTTTTGGCTGATTGGCATCGTTTTTCTCACACAGCTGCCCGCATTTTCTAAAAATGATGTGGGTGTCAATCAACAAGTTTATACGTTATTTCTAACGATTTTCTCATTAGGGATTGGTGTAGGATCTTTGTTATGTAGTCGATTATTAAAAGGAAAAATACAGGTCACTTATATTCCGCTTGCGATGATAGGAATGACCCTATTTATGCTGGATTTATTTTTTACTAGCCACAGCATCATACGATTAACCCCATCGCACTTAATGGATATCACTCAGTTTTTAAGCGCGCCGCGTGGTTGGCATTTATTATTCGATTTGTTTTTTGTGTCTATTTTTTGTGGGTTTTATACTGTACCGCTATATGCGTTGCTGCAAATTCGCAGCAACGCGAATGTTCGTTCTCGTACCATTGCCAGCAACAATATTTTGAATGCCTTGTTTATGGTGATAGGCACGCTGTTTTCTATGGTGATGTTATCGCTGCACTTCACAGCAGCGCAGATCATATTAGCCATAGGTATTGGCAATGCTTTTTTGACGCTTTTTATTTGTCGACTACTGCCTTATGAAATCATCAAATCGTTACTGGTATGTATACTGAAACCCATTTATCGCATTAAAGTTCATGGACTCAATAATTTCGAACATGCCGGCGATCAGGTTTTGATTATTGCTAATCATATTTCTTTTATCGACCCATTTTTGATTGCAGCGATTTTGCCTGAAAAAATAACATTCGGTGTTAATACCTTGATTGCCAGAAAGTGGTGGGCTCGCCCTATATTACCCGCGCTTGATTTATATCCGATAGACCCGACAAATCCCATGGCTGCTAAAGCACTGATTCACTTAATCCGTCGCGGTAAAAAATGCGTACTCTTTCCAGAAGGTAGAATTACGACCACTGGAGCACTCATGAAAATGTATGAAGGACCCGGTATGATTGCCAGTAAATCAGGTGCAAAAATATTGCCTATTTGTATCGACGGCTCGCAATATACTGCTTTTTCACGTTTAAAAGGAAAACTGAAGCTCAGATGGTTTCCTAAAATTACGATTACCATATTAGAGCCGCGTATTTTTTCCGATATATCCGGATTAAATGGACGAGCAAAACGAAAACATGAAAGCCTTGCGTTATATGACCTCATGTCCGAAATGATGTTTAAAAGCGCCAAACAGACCTCGACTTTATTTCAATCACTGTTAGACGCTTCAAACATCTATGGCAAAAAGCACAAAATTATCGAAGACATCCAAAGAAAAACAATCCACTATCAACAATTCATTGCAGGCTGTTTTATATTCGGAAAAGTGATTGCAACAAAAACCAGTACAAATGAACGCGTAGGCTTGTTATTACCCAACTCAATCAGCGCAGTGACCACTTTTTTTGGTTTGCAGGCT
>JAURND010000004.1 GCA_030830425.1 Gammaproteobacteria bacterium | reverse complement strand
TGCTTTAGAAATTTCGGCATCGTCAGCAATTGCTGCGATTAGTTCTGCTTTATTCAAGTGAAGCTCCTTGTTGATTGTTCATTGTTTAGCGCTTTCTACGCCATGACAATTGTAAACACAAAATATTACAAAAATAAATATTCATAATAAAAAAATTGAGGTCTAAATAGGGGCTCCAGCACTAGTCTAAAACTAATAAATTTTTAACAAAGTATTCGGTTTCACCAAAGCAGCTTGTTGGTAAGCCAACATGTTGTTCATATTGCATTGCAACTTTGCGGCCCATATTAGCGTTTATCTTATTGGCAACAGTATCATCTCGCACCGAAAAGAAGAATTTTTCAGACATAGTTCCTGGCATTGATACCATCGCTAATTCACCTTCCCAAGTTTTACAAAACCAGCCACGCTTCGAAAACTTCTGAACATAGCCAGCTCGCTCCCCCTCGGCATAGCTCCAACTTAACATTAAATAAGTATATCCAGAGATAAAAATGGCGCTAATAACACTTAAAATAAGGGTAATGCGAATAAAACGATACATGATGATTGAATTTTAGTTGTTTTACTCATCTTACTTGATAACTTATTGACTGGAACGTGGTGGTTTAAATGAAATCCTATACCCTGACCTATTTATTTATTTTTGTATCCCTAATTTCTTTACCGACTAGTGCTTGGGCAAGCTCTGCAGAAAATACGTATAAAACTGTTTGTGCGGTCTGTCATACGGCTGGCGTTGCAGGCGCTCCAAAATTGGGGGATAAAATCAAATGGGCTCCTCTTATTAAAGAGGGTCAGGTGCAACTGACTGCCCATGGATATGTTGGAGTGCGTGGCATGCCTGCAAAGGGCGGCAAACCCGATTTGGGTGTTCAGGATTTTGCTGCTTCTGTGGTTTATATGGTGAATCAATCGGGCGGCAGTTGGCAAAATCCCGATGCCTCTACTTTCAAAAAGATTGATGCGGAGATTATTCGTCGTCAAGCACAGCTCCGTAAGTAAGTGTGTAGTGGAAAAAATAAGAGTTTCTAAACTACTTTCTGAGCTTGGGCTTTGTTCACGCAGAGAAGCAGATTCTTACATTGAGCAAGGGCTGGTTACGGTGGATGGTGAGCCCGTGCAAGAGCTTGGGACTAGAGCGTACAGACACCAGGTGATTGAACTTCGATCTGGGGCCAAGCGCCAACAGGAACAACGGCTTACGATCTTATTAAATAAGCCTGTTGGATATATCTCTCATCTAGATGATGAACAACAGTATAAGCCTGCGGCCTCGCTCATTACTCCCGAGAATCAATTTGCTGCCGCACCAGAACAGACGCAGCGGCGTCTTTTTCGTGGTCTAGCGCCTGCAGGGCGCCTTGATATTGATTCGTCTGGTTTGCTAGTATTAACACAAGATGGGCGAATCGCTAAATTACTGATTGGGGAAGACAGTCCAATTGAGAAAGAATATTTGGTAAGGGTTTCTGGCCAGCTATCGGGTGGAGGCCTTAGCTTATTACAAAATGGTCTATCGCTTGATGGCAAATTACTGAAACCTGCGAAAGTCAGTTGGCAAAACGAGGATCAGTTGCGTTTTGTACTGCGCGAAGGGCGCAAACGTCAAATTAGAAGAATGTGCGAGCTCGTGAATCTTGAAGTACTTGGACTTAAGAGAGTTCGCATTGGCCAGCTTTCACTTGGCTCCATACCCGTGGGGCAGTGGCGCATTCTAGGCAAAAATGAGCGCTTCTAACTTTTTACAACAAATAATGTCAGCTGCATAGCGCGGTTACGAACCGGAAGAAGCTTTGCATATTCAGGGCTTTCTGCCCAACGTTTTGCAGCATCGATATCCGAAAATGACAGCTCTACAAATGTATCAAAGGGGTCTGCATTTAATTGATTCCAAAACGGAGTTGCGCACTCTCCCCGACGGATTACCGTTCCACCATAGAGCGCAATGCTTGCTCCAACATGGCTACGGTAAACCTCGAAGTCTTCAGCCCCGAGTTTTTTAAAGACGCCAATGACTGTGACACTCATATTTCCCCGCTTACTACTCCCTTTGCTGTTACTTCGATAATAACTGCTGATAGCGTTGGTTTAGCTCATTAGTGTCAGTCACAGTTGTGTCTAAGTCCCTCAGCACTCCATCGCGTAAACTATAAATACATCCATGTATTGCAATGTCTTGTCCCATTGACCAGGCGTCTTGTACGATATTAGTTTGTCCAATATTAACCACTTGCTCCAATACATTGAGCTCGCACAGTCGATCTAAGCGGGCATGATCATCTTTAATATGCTTTAGCTCACGGTTGTGTTTATCATGCACATCTTTAATGTGCCGTATCCAGTTATCGGCTATGCCAATCCGGGCATTATTCATTGCAGCCTCAATGCCCGAACAACCATAGTGGCCAACTACAATAATATTCTTTACCTTGAGTCGATCTATCGCAAATTGAATCACCGACAATGCATTGAAATCGGTATGCACCACCATATTGGCAATGTTGCGATGTACAAAAACTTCTCCAGGCTTTAAGCCCACAATCTGATTGGCTGGCACACGCGAATCTGAACAGCCAATCCATAAATATTCAGGGTTTTGCTGATCTACCAAACGTGAAAAGTAGTCAGGGTCCTCTTCGGTAACTTTCTTAATCCATGTACGATTTTGTTTAAATAGCCGCTCTAGATCTTGTTTCTTATTATTAGCGGGCATTTGATTTCCGATTAGGGCTTCTTGTCATTCTTTGTAATATACAAGATTTCTTTTCTGTGCTTTTTATACGGCATTGCATTGGTAAGATTTAAAATCTTATAAATTTTGATTGTCCATCAATAGAAAAACCACCCGCAGGTGGTTTTTAATGGGCGAAACTTTGCGTTAAGCGCTTGCTTTATCTCCTGTGCCCAAAAACTCTACTATTTTTTTCGCCGTCTC
>JAURND010000003.1 GCA_030830425.1 Gammaproteobacteria bacterium | reverse complement strand
TAATTTCTGCGGCCAAAAAACGTTGGCTTTTATCCGTCATCTGATCTTCAGGAAAAATAAATGCGCCTTCAGGCAAATAATGGGTAATGATTGCTTCTAACCGATGCGCATCGTCTTTAGATTTGGCGCATAACGGAATGGTCACCGCAAATTCTCTTTTTTGGTTGAGTGTTTGTAAATAGGGCAATAATGCTTCTTTTTCGGTTATTTTATCGACTTTATTGACGACTAAAATAACTGGACATTCTGCATGGGTGATTTTTTTTAATGCCCATTCATCATCGGGTGTCCAATGTAATCCATCGACCACAAATAAAATGAGATTCATGTCAAAAATAACGCCTGTCGCCGCTCGATTCATATGACGATTTAAAGCGCGGTGCGCATCTTGATGGAGTCCTGGTGTATCAATATAAATAATTTGTTGGTGATCTACAGTTCTGATACCCAAAATCTGGTGACGTGTTGTCTGTGGTTTTTTAGAGGTAATACTGATTTTTTGCTGAATCAGATGATTCAACAGCGTAGATTTGCCGACGTTGGGTCGACCGATAATGGCGACATAACCGCAATGGGGTTGATTTTGCTTCATAATAGGCGATACTCAGTATGTTTACATTTTATCATGTTTCAGTCATTTTCCCTAAAGCCAGTAGTGAATGTTGAGCGGCGTCTTGTTCTGCTCTTCGTCGACTACTGCCTCGCCCTGTGCTGGTTTGTTTTAACGCATCAATATGACATTCCAGATGAAAGATTTTTGTATGTTCATTTCCTTCGATAGAAATCAAGGTGTAGACGGGTAAATTCATTTTATGTGCTTGCAAATATTCTTGTAATTGTGTTTTAGGGTCTTTTTTTAAGCCGCGTGAACTGCTATCAATAAAAGCATCAGAATACCATGTTATGATACGATCTTGACAGGCTTGTGTGCCGCCATCTAGGTAAATGGCACCGATAATTGCTTCCATGGCATCTGCCAATATCGAGTTTCTTTCTAACCCACCGCTTTTTAATTCCCCCGCGCCTAAATACAGGTGCTGACTAATGTCTAACTGTTTAGCCAATACTGCCAAGATATCTCTGTTGACTAAATTGGCGCGCAAGCGGCTGAGATTTCCTTCCTGATGATGCGGATATTCGTGAAATAATTTTTGTGTAATAAAATAGTTCAACACCGCGTCACCCAAAAATTCTAAGCGCTCATTGTTGGGGTCGCTATAGCTGCGATGTGTTAATGCAAGCGTCAGCAAAGCATCATCTTTAAAATGATAGCCTAGTTTGTGGGATAAGGATTTTAGAGAGGTGGCCATAAAAATGGGGCTTATTGGTTTTATGAGGATTTGAGTCGGTATTGCTACCCCTCATCCGCCTTTTTTCACCTCGCCCTTTGGGAGAGGTCGACGCGCTGATTTTGTGCGGCAAAAGAGGCCGAGTTATTTTGTTTACCCCCTGGAAGAATGGGCCCCGTGGTCAAGCCACGGGGATTCGTGCTGGGGATAATTCTCACAAGTCGCAAACCTTTTACCCCTCATCCGCCCTGCGGGCACCTTCTCCCACAAGGGGAGAAGGAGAGTTGAGTTTCATCCGCCCTGTGGGCACCTTCTCCCACAAGGGGAGAAGGAGAGTTGAGTTTCATCCGCCCTGCGGGCACCCCGTATCGAGTACGAGGCAGGCTTTTCTTCCTCAAGGGGAGAGGGGCGGGGCATTTTGTTTACTCCTTGCAGGAATGGGCTCCGTGGTCAAGCCACGGGGATTCGTATTGGGGGTAATTCTCACAAGTCGCAAACCTTTTACCCCTCATCCGCCCTGCGGGCACCTTCTCCCACAAGGGGAGAAGGTGAGTTGAGTTTCATCCGCCCTGCGGGCACCTTCTCCCACAAGGAGAGAAGGAGAGCTGAGTTTCATCCGCCCTGCAGGCACGACATATCAAGTACTGAGCAGGCTCTTCTTCTACAAGGGGAGAAGAAAAAACGATCAAAAATTGCTAGTGGTTTTTATTTAACGCCCAAACCAATTCTGTCCCATCTCACTTTGTGCTCAATGGCATCCCAACTCATCCATACCCTAAATGCTTTTCCGATGAAGAAATTTTCTGGCACAAATCCCCAAACGCGACTGTCATCACTGTTGTCTCGATTGTCGCCCATCATAAAATATTGGCCGGGCGGCACATAGACATTGAAATCTTGGTTCAGTGGCGTATCTACATTTGTCATGTAGATTTTATGTTTGATGCCATTTAGATTTTCTTCTTTTTCTTGGACGGGAATATGCGCTTGAGGATTCCCTTCTCCTGCAGGTTCATCGTCAATGGTGCTGCCTATATTCGTTTGCTGCATTTCTTTGCCGTTAATCCATAATACTTGGTGATTGAATTCAATGTGATCGCCAGGCACGCCAATCACGCGTTTGACAAACACGATATTCGGATCAACCGGATAATAAAATAGTGCAATATCGCCTCGCTGTGGTTGGTGGCTCGTCATGAGTGGTTTATTGCCGATGGGGAATTTAAGTCCATAGGCAAATTGTTTGACGAGCAAGAAGTCTCCCGGTGCAACCGTCGGTGCTAACGAACCCGTAGGGACTCGATAGGGTTGTATTAAAAACGAGCGAATCACCCAAACCGTTAACAATACGCCAAAAAATGAGTAAGCGTTTTCAACGACATAAGGACGAACTTTTTTTACTGACACGCGTGCACGATGAAAAAATAGTCGGTCGATCAAAACAATGATGCCTGTGCCAAACATGAAAAGGGTAAGGGTCACTTGAAAATTCATGATGCCCATACCAATCAGGGTTAATGTGAGCAAAAAGACGAACAATACGCGCATCGGCTTGACTGACGATGCACCTGCCATTTTGAGATAGCTTTTACTATCGACCCATAATGCAAGCATGGTTAATAGCAGCGCGATCATGAATAAAAATATAAATTGTCCGGTGATAATCATAAAGTATTGGGCTATGCCTGAATAAGGAAAAATATATACTGCTCGTACTTGAATGTGAGCATTTTTATGTATCTGCTTTTTTGATACGAGCAGTATAAACTGTTTGAATTTAAGGGGGCAGCAGAACACTTCCCCCTTAAAAAACCCCCTGATTTTGTCTCAACCTGAAGGTGAAAAAGACAGTACTTTCAGGGTGAATGAAATATACTATCATACCTAAAAACTAGAAGGTACCCCACATGTCCGCTGACATTAACTTAAAGCCCGCATTTGATTCAGAGATCATCGACATCGCACGTTATGTCAGTACGCCTATGGTTTATCTCTCAAAGACGATGGATATAGCCAGACTCTGTTTGCTCGATAGCTTAGGCTGCGCGCTATTATCACTACAACATCCTGAATGTACCAAATTACTCGGGCCTATCGTACCTGGAGCAACGCTGCCAAATGGCGCGCGAGTTCTAGGTACAGCGCTTGAGCTAGACCCTATACAAGCGGCTTTTAATATAGGCACCATGATTCGTTGGTTAGATTATAACGATACGTGGTTGGGGCAAGAGTGGGGGCATCCTTCTGATAATTTAGGCGGGATTCTCGCTGTGGCTGATTACTTGAGCCGACACCAAAAACCGCTGTTGATGCAAGATGTGCTTACCGCGATGATTCAAGCCTATGAAATACAGGGTATATTAGCGCTTGAAAATAGTTTTAACCGTATCGGCATTGATCACGTCGTGCTGGTAAAAATAGCGACCACTGCCGTTGTATCGCGTCTGCTTGGTTTGGATGAATCTCAAATTTGCGCGGCTTTATCGCAAGCCTTTATCGATGGACACAGCTTACGCACTTATCGGCATGCACCGAATACGGGTTGGCGAAAATCTTGGGCAGCTGGTGATGCCACTGCGCGAGGCGTGCAATTAGCATGGCTGACTTTGCGTGGTGAACAAGGTTATCCAAGTGCTTTATCTGCAAAACGATGGGGATTGTATGAGGTATTATTTCAAGGAAAACCCTTTAAATTTCAGCGCGCTTATGCTCACCATGTGATCGAAAACATTTTATTTAAGATGACGTATCCCGCAGAATTTCACGCACAAACTGCGATAGAATGTGCAGTTGCTTTGCATACTCAGGTAAAAGATCGTTTGTCCGATATCGACAATATTGTCATACACACGCAAGAACCCGCGATGCGTATTTTAAATAAAACAGGGCCTTTGTATAACCCAGCAGACAGAGACCACTCGCTGCAATATATCATTGCGATTGGATTGATTGATGGCACACTCACCGCTGCGCATTATCAAGATGATTTTGCCGCAGATATCCGCATCGATCAGCTACGCGAAAAAATGCAGGTGATAGAAAAACCACAATTTTCTAAAGATTACTTAGACCCCGAAAAACGATCAATTGCCAATGCGATACAGATTTTTTTCAAAGACGGTTCGAAAACAACAGAAATTATTATAGAATATCCAATCGGACATCGACGACGTCGCGCTGAAGGGGCTCCGTTACTGTTACAAAAATTTCACCAAAGCTTGTTATCTTGTTTCTCAACCGACAAAGCCAACTCATTATTTGAATTATGTCAACATCAAGAAACACTCGAAAAAATGCCTGTCAACGAGTTTATGGCGCTATGGGTAAAACCCTAAAATTCGGTTGCTTATTGTGGTGTGTTAGCTGCGTAATCATGGCCGATGACAGTGCGTTACGCATACATGGCGTGCCTGTCGAGTGCATTAACCAAGCTGCGTTGACTTATTTTGTGCCGGCAAAAATCATCATCGCTATCTTAACCGTAGAAGGCGGAAAACCCGGCATGGCTTCTCCTAACCATAATGGCACTTTTGATTATGGCCCCATGCAAATCAACAGCATTTGGCTGCCTAAAGTAGCCCCTTATGGCTATACTAAAGCGCAGATTCAATATGACCCTTGCGTCAATGTCATGGTAGGTACATGGATTTTAAGCGGTAAAATTGCCGCCACAGTCGCTGATAATGGAAAAAATTATTGGACAGGCGTGGCGGGTTATCATTCGCTAACGCCCGACTTAAATTCTCGTTATCAAAACAAAGTACTCACTAATTATCGGCTATTATCAGCATTACTCTCTGAGAAATAGCCATCATCTTCTTTCAATAACCATGGAGAAAATATCAATGACGATCAATCAGTCCTCAAAAAATATATTAACCACCGCAGCGGGTATTCCTGTTAGTGATAATCAAAATTCAAAAACTGCCGGCGAGCGGGGTGAGTTATTAATGGAAGACTTTCATCTCACTGAAAAACTGGCGCACTTTAATCGCGAGCGTGTTCCTGAACGTGTGGTGCACGCCAAAGGTTCTGGCGCATATGGGGTATTTACCGTGACTGGCGACATCACCCATTTAACCAAAGCGAAACTGTTTGAGCAAACAGGCAAAGAAACACCCGTTTTTCTGAGATTTTCTACAGTTGGCGGAGAACAAGGTTCAGCAGATACTGCACGAGACCCGCGTGGTTTTGCAGTCAAATTTTATACCGAAGAAGGCAATTGGGATTTAGTCGGCAATAACACACCCGTATTTTTTATTCGGGATCCGCTAAAATTTCCTGATTTTATTCACACCCAAAAACGTGACCCATTGACGCATTTAAAATTCCCGACCATGGTCTGGGACTACTGGTCGCATGCGCCTGAAGCATTACATCAAGTCACCATTCTTTTCTCAGATCGTGGCATACCTGATGGTTATCGACATATGCATGGTTTTGGCAGTCATACCTATAGCCTGATCAATGCACAAAACGAACGCGTCTGGGTCAAGTGGCATTTCAAAACCAAACAAGGCATTAAAAATCTAACCCCAGAAGAAGCAGAAAAATTGGCAGGCACTGACCCTGATTATGCACAACGTGATTTGTTCAATGCCATTGCCAATAAAAATTGGCCTGCCTGGCAAGTCTGCATTCAAGTCATGACAGAACAACAAGCCCATGAACTGCATTACAACCCATTTGACCTCACCAAAGTCTGGTCACAGAAAAATTTCCCCTTAATTGAAGTGGGAGAACTGGTTCTAAACAAAAACCCAGAGAATTATTTTGCCGAGGTAGAACAAGCTGCATTTGCACCCACCAACCTAGTGCCTGGCATGGGCTTCTCGCCTGACAAAGTGCTGCAGGCACGGATTTTTTCTTACCCAGATGCACAGCGTTATCGCATTGGCACTAACTATCAGCAGTTACCCGTGAATAAACCGCAATGTCCTTTTCATCACTACCAACGCGACGGCGCGATGCGTTTTGATGACAATGGCAGCAAACAAGTCAATTATGAACCCAACAGTTTCAATGGCCCTGTGGAAGACCCCAAATACCAAGAAGCCCCTACACCACTTTCAGGCACAGTGGGTCGTCATCCCCATGACAATCATGATGATTACACCCAAGCAGGCGATCTGTTTAGACTCATGAATGCCGACCAAAAAAGTTTGCTGATCAACAATATCGTCGGCAGCATGCGTGATGTACCGCTAGAGATTCAACAACTGCAAATCACCCATTTTTTAAAAGCTGATCGTGATTATGGACTGAGAATTGCGAAAGGATTGGGAATAGCGGTGTAGTGGAAAAAATTAAACTGCTGATTGCTGACAAAACAACCTCAGAAAATGATACTCATCCAAACTGAAAATACGGCCTTTTGCCCTTTTAGTTTGCAATAAAATCCAACAGAGAAATCCACCATGTCTAAAATAAATCCACGTGTTGATTTCGCATTCAAGATATTATTTGGCAGCGAAGAAAACAAAGACATTTTATTGCCCTTCATCAATGCTGTGGTATCGCTACCAAAGCCGCTGACTGCGCTGACGCTGCTCAATCCATATAATCATAAAACGCATTCAACAGGTAAGCTCTCTATATTGGATATCAAAGCCCAAGATGAAACGGGGAAGTTGTATCATATTGAAATGCAGATGAACGATCGCATCGACTACGATCAACGTGCTCTGTATTACTGGTCTAAAATTTACAGCCAACAATTAAGCGAAGGACAGCAGTTCACGAAACTAAAAAGAACCATCAGTATTCACCTCTTAAATTTTAATCATTTTGACGAGCCGGACTACCACAATATTTACCATTTATTGAACACAAAAACCCATCGTCGATATTCCGAAGATTTAGAATTACATTTTATTGAGCTGAAAAAATTCAATAAAGATTTTTCTCATCTGACCAGTGCGTTAGATCGCTGGATAACTTTTTTAACAAAAGCGGAAAGATGGGAAAGAGATTTTATTCCTGCTGAACTCAACCATGATCCTAATATCGCAAAAGCGGCGCACGCGTTAGATGTGCTTTCTTTAGATAAAAATGAGCGTGAGATTTATGAGGCGCAATTAAAATGGTTGAGAGACCAAGCCGATATACTTGCAAAAACGCAACTAGACTTTGAAGCACGTGGTATACAAAAAGGCATTGAGCAGGGTAGACAAGAAGGGATAGAACAAGGGATAGAACAAGGGATAGAACAAGGCATAGCACAAGGGATAGAACAAGGCATAGCACAAGGCATAGAAAAAATCGCATTGCAGTTACTGGCTAAGAATTTTTCTACAACAGATATTGTTGCCATCACTGAATTGTCGATTGAAATGATTCAGACTTTGCGCAACGAAGTCATCAAACATTAAGCTGTACACGCTTGCCAGAAATCACGCTTGCCAGAAATCACGCAACCCGTCTCGTATGGATTATTTTGGTCGTGTAAAAATATTGTAACCATTCAGCATAATTAGCAAACGGGCATATTTTACACCAAGCTTGACTAAAATCTGACCGTTTATGCCAGTCTTTGTATGGTGGTGAATAGTTACAAAATAAAGGCAATAATTCCTGCTTTTCTAGCGGGAATTGCTGAAACCACGTTTCCATGATATAACATCCTTTTGCTTTTAGCCATGGGCGTGAGCCCATAAAAAAGCAATGAAAAAATATAGAGACGAAAAATGTTTCGTCTTTAAACCTGTTTGTCAAAAAAACCACATATGAATCGACGCGCGATTTTGGGTGTCTTATACTTCACTGTTCACGTCGTTATGCGCTGTTTCACAGTTCTGCGTTAATTGCCTACATCTTTCAATTTATATGGAGCTGTATGTTGTGCTACGTCACTGTGTTTGAAAATCAATCATTTTTGATTGTGCATGGCGAATTGTAAATGGCCCCTAAATGATTAGCGATAAAGTGATAAGATGAAGTCGTGGGATTCATAGAGGCTCAACCCTGGAGATTTTAATTATGAGTACAATTACCATGCGCCAAATGTTAGAAGCTGGCGTTCATTTTGGACACAAAAAACGTTTTTGGAACCCTAAAATGGGGCCTTATATTTTCGGTGTTCGCCATGAAATACACATTATCAACTTAGAGCATAGCTTGCCGCTTTATAATAATGCTGCAAACTTTTTGGGTGGAATTGCCGCTAAAAAAGGAAAAATATTGTTTGTAGGTACCAAGCGATCCGCGCAAGAAATTGTACGTGAAGAAGCAGCTCGTTGTGGTATGCCTTACGTCGATCATCGATGGTTAGGGGGTATGTTGACCAACTACAAAACTATTCGTCAATCTATTCGTCGCTTAAAAGACTTAGAAACCATGCAAAATGATGGTAGTTTCGAGCGTCTTATCAAAAAAGAAGGGTTAATGCTGACCCGTGAATTGAAAAAATTACAAGCCACTTTAAATGGCATTAAAGATATGGGTGGTTTGCCTGACGCTTTATTTATTGTCGATGTGGGTCATGAAAAAACAGCCATTGCAGAAGCTAGGCGCTTAAGCATTCCGATGGTAGGTATCGTTGACACCAATAACGATCCTGCTTCTGTCGATTATATGATTCCGGGTAACGACGACTCTCAGCGTGCCATACGCCTCTACTGTCAGGGCATTGCAGATGCGATTTTACACGCACGTCAGACTATCACTGAAAAAGTTGCAATAGAAACAGCCAAAGAATCCACCAAAGACAAACAGAGAGCTGAGAAACAAACTGTGGTGGTTAAAAAAAACCTTCGTGCTACTGATTCCAATCTAGATGAGGCAGAAGCCGGAAAATCAGTATTAGTAAAACCTCAGGCGACGCTTAGAACAGATGCGCCTAAAGCAGCAATGCCAGCGGCTAATAAAAAACGAACGGTTGTGACGGGAGCCGCTAAGCCACCTGTAAAGCTGAACACTAAACCCAAAAGTGCTGGCTAAACTATCAAATTATATCACTCATGTTTAGATTTTCGGTTTCTTAAAAAACGGCATTTGAAAAAGATATTATTGAGCATGAGTGGTATAACTTATTGATGTTAAGGTGGGGAAATATAGATCCCGATATTCGTCGGGACGCTTTGCGAAACCCCCTAATTTTGTCTCACTTCAAGGATGCCAAAACTAGCATCTTGAAGTGAAATAAGTATAGATAAGGATAAATGTATGAATATTTCTGTCAATGATGTTAAAGAGTTACGTGAGCGCACAGGTGCTGGCATGATGGAATGCAAAAAAGCACTGGTTGAAGCAAGTGGTAATATTGAAATAGCGATTGAGACAATGCGTAAAGCAGGAACAGCAAGAGCCGCTAAAAAAGCAGGACGAATTGCTGCAGAAGGTTTAATTGTCGTTAAAATAAACGAAGATAAGCCATTTTCAATCATACTCGAAGTGAACTGCGAAACAGATTTTGTGAGCAGAGATACCCACTTTAAAGCATTTGTAGAATTTGTTGCCCAGACCGCATTGGATCATGGTGTTACATCAGTCGAAAAACTACCACCTGCCGTCGAAGAAGCGCGACAGGCATTGATCAATCAGGTGGGGGAAAACGTGCAAATTCGGCGCATGGCAACACTGGGATCTTTAGGCACAATCGCCGCTTATGTGCATCATGGTCGCATTGGTGCTTTAGTGGCACTTTCTATTGAAAACAAAGAACTAGCTAAAGATCTGGCGATGCATATTGCAGCCGCTAATCCTCAATATATCAAACCCGAAGAAGTGCCTTGCGATGTCACTCAACGTGAAAAAGAAATTTTCATTGCGCAATCTGTAGACAGTGGAAAACCATCTGACATTGTTGAAAAAATGGTGATGGGTAGAATTAATAAATTTGTGAATGAAATTAGCTTAATCGGTCAACCTTTCGTCAAAGATCCCAATCAATCAGTTGGGCAGCTTCTGAATGCAGCTAAAGCAGAGGTGCTTAGTTTTGTGCGTTTTGAAGTCGGTGAAGGAATCGAAAAAGTCACAGAAGATTTCGCGACAGCTGTGATGGCACAAGCAGGTGTTGGCGCTGCTTGACAACTTTACAGTAATTTGCAAAACCAGTGATACCGCGCTAACCCTCAAAAACATGACTCATAAAAATATTCCGCTAAAAAAACAAGTGATCTATCATCGTATTTTATTAAAGATGAGTGGAGAAGCGTTGCAAGGAGATGGTCATGGAAATATTAATCCGGCTGTCTTGGATCGCATGGCAAAAGAAATTGCCCAAGTACTTGAATTAGGCGTACAGATAGGCATTGTGATTGGGGGTGGTAATTTATTTCGTGGCACGACATTAGCCAAAGCAGGTATAGGCAGAGTGACTAGCGATTATATGGGTATGCTGGCCACGCTGATGAACGCATTGGCACTACGAGACGCGTTTGAACGTGCTAAATTAGCAACGCGAATCTTATCGGCAATTCCAATGACAGGCATTGTTGATCATTATGATCGCCGAAAAGCGATGCACCATTTGCAAAAAGGGCGCATCGTTATATTTGCAGGGGGAACTGGCAACCCACTCGTGACAACCGATTCGGCTGCGAGTTTACGAGGCATTGAAATCAACGCAGATATCATCCTGAAAGCTACGCAAGTCGATGGCGTGTATACTGCCGATCCGATTAAAAATCCTCAAGCAACCCTTTATCATCATCTCACTTATAAAGAAGCCTTAGAAAAAGAACTGGCCGTTATGGATTTAGCTTCGTTTTGTCAATGTCGAGATCATGGCATGAAGTTGAGAATATTCAACATTAAAAAGCCTAATGCGATCTTGAATATTGTATTGGGTCAAGATGAAGGCACATTAGTAGAATAGCAGTAACGCTGACCCAATTATCGCACTTTGATTGCGGAAGAAAATTCCCATATCTTTTTATTTTTTTCTCTTCTCCTATCAGCGCTCATACAGGAAAAAATCATGCAAGAAATTACTAAAGAAGCCAATACTAGAATGTTGAAAAGTTTGGATACATTCAAACATGAATTAACGAAAGTAAGAACAGGGCGCGCAAGTCCTGCATTACTCGATCATGTCAAAGTGCTTTCTTATGGCACAGAAATGCCGCTAAACCAAGTGGCTAATGTCACGGCAGAAAACGCACGTACATTGTTGGTAACACCTTGGGATAAATCTAGTATTCCTGTGATTGAAAAAGCCATTATCGCTGCAAATTTAGGTCTCAATCCAACCACATCAGGAAGCGTTATTCGTGTTCCTATGCCTGCTTTAAACGAAGAGCGTCGCAAAGAACTGGTTAAGGTCGTTCGTGATGAAACTGAAAATGCGCGCGTCGCGATGCGTAATATTCGTAGAGATGCAAATCAGGCTTCCAAAGATTTATTGAAAGAGAAAAAAATTAACGAAGATGAAGAGCGACGCATGCAGACCGAAATACAGAAACTCACTGACAAATTAATTGCTGAAGTTGATAAAGCGCTGGCAGGGAAAGAAGCAGAGCTGATGGAAGTCTAGGGTGTAGCAATGCTGGATATTGAGCGGGAATTGCTACATAAAATCCTTTATTAAAGCCTCTTTAAAGGGAAAGTGGGAATTGCTGCGCAGAAGAATCAGGGCTTGACTCATGAATACACCGATAAAACCAAAACATGTGGCCATTGTGATGGACGGTAATGGCAGATGGGCTGAATCTCAAGGTTTACCTCGCTTTGCTGGTCACGAAGCAGGTATTGCTGCTATCGAAAAAACCATTCGCGCAGCCATCCATCATCATATTCCTGTGTTGACTTTGTTTGCGTTTGGTATCGAAAATTGGAAGCGCCCCGACGAAGAAGTGAATTTTTTGATGCACTTATTTCTCACGCAACTAGACTTACAAACAGCACATTTCATAGAAAACAATATTCGCTTACGCATTATCGGGGACAGAATTCATATTGATCCTGAACATGGCAAGAAAATTGAAGAAGTAGAATTAGCCACGGCCAAAAATACTGGCTTGGTGTTAGTTATCGCATTTAATTACAGCGGTCGTTGGGATATCTTACAAGCGACAAAGCAATTATGCCAACAAGTATACTCAGCGCAGCTTCACCCCAAAGATATCACTGATCGACATCTACAAACTGAAATGGCTTTATCAGATTTGCCTGAGCCCGATTTGTTAATTCGCACTAGCGGAGAACAGCGCATCAGTAATTTTATGTTATGGCAATTAGCTTATACCGAGTTTTACTTCACCGAAATTGCCTGGCCTGATTTTGACCAGTCTGAATTTGAAAAAGCATTGCAAGCATTTGCATCTCGACAAAGAAGATACGGATTAATTGGCAAACAAACCGCAATGTCCGTGTAGCCGCTAACGCTTAAATTGTTTTTTTATCACTATGCTCATCTATCGAATAATCACCGCACTGATTTTGATCCCGCTAGTTTTGTTAGGGATTTTTTATTTAACGCCAGTGCCAATGGCTCTTATATCCTCTGCTTTGTTTTTGCTTGCCGGTTGGGAATGGGCAGGCTTAGTGGGTATGATTGAAAAATCCAAGCGCATAGGCTATTTGCTGATCTTGTTTGTCGAGATGTTTTTTCTCATATGGATACCAACATGGGTTGTATTAGGGACTGCATCCGTGGTTTGGCTCATTATGCTGTATTATTTATTTCACCCTGACAAATTTGCAGACAACTGGAAAGCTTCTCAAGCCTGGCAAGCACCTTTAGGGATTTGGATATTAGGCTCAAGCTGGTATGCGCTGAACATCATTTATAATTTACCTTTTGGGAAATATTATTTCTTATTGATGTTATTGTTTATTTGGTCTGCAGATATCGGTGCTTATTTTGTAGGGCGACTTTGGGGAAAACATAAGTTGGCGCCTCATATTAGTCCTGGAAAAAGTATTGAAGGGGCGATCGGTGGCATGATGACTGCATTGATGGTTGCTGCTATTTGCGGGCATTTTTTTTATATCGCGTTAGATATCCATTATCTCAACCTAATGTGTTTGGCATTCGTCACGTCATGGGTGTCTATTTTGGGAGATTTATCTGAAAGTTTAATTAAGCGCCAAGCGGGGGTGAAAGATAGTGGAAATTTGCTTCCTGGGCACGGTGGGTTATTAGATCGCATTGACAGTCTGCTCAGTGTTGCACCTATTTTTGCTGTGCTTCTTTTGCTGTTATTGGCATTTTCGCTGGTCTAAGGCCTGTTTACAATTCTACGCTGCTTGTCATATCTTCGTGGCGATCTCTTTTTTTCAATAGCACTCTTCCAATGGCCTGTTGTATTTCACGCTGAGAGATTCGAATGATTTCTCTAGTATTCTCTTGGCTGCCAGTCACTTTATCTTGTAAACGAAATTGACGGTTTTGAAAATCCAAATGCGCTCGTGTGGTTTTTTTGTATTGTTCTGTCTCAGATAACTGTTCACCAATAGGGATGAGATCGATGCAATCGACAGGGCAAGGCGGCAGGCAAAGTCCACATCCGATACATCTATCCGCAATGACCGTATGCATCTGTTTGGCTGCACCAATAATGGCATCGACAGGACAAGCTTGAATGCATTTGGTACATCCAATACAGGTCTCTTCTTGGATGACAGCTAATTGATGAAAAAGAACAATCGCTTCTTTTTTTTTGCCAGATTGCTTAGCCAATGACGTGCACAAATCAAAGTCGTTCTCTAATGATTGCGCTGTAGGGGCAGTCTCAGGATTCGACATGGTTAGTTGTTTGAGTGAAGATTTCAATGCTCGCCAAATCGATGCGCTGTAACAGTGGCTGAAATGGGTTGATCTGATGACCCAGTAAAGGATTTTCTATATCTTGCCACATTAAAGGGGGGGTATTTAAAAAAGCCTCTACGGCTTCTGCTGTTTTTGGTAGCACTGGTTTTAAGTAAATCATCAACACCCTAAACAAATTTAACCCTAAGCTACATATGTTTTGTACAGCAGGCAAGGTATCAGGAGATTTTGCCAATACCCATGGTTTCATGGAATCGATATATTGATTGGCTTGATCGGCCAATAACATGATTTCTCGCATAGCTTGGTGATATTCGCGGGTTTCATATAATTGTGCGATGGTTTCAGCTTGTGCGAAAAAAGTGTTAAACAGTAAAGAATTTTCTAATTCTGCAGCAAGTTTGCCTTCAAAAAACTTAGTGATAAACCCCGCGCAACGACTCGCGATGTTTACAAATTTACCTACTAAATCGGCATTGATTCTTTGCATAAAGTCTGTGAAATTTAAATCGATATCCTCTACATGTGAATTTAATTTTGCAGCAAAGTAATACCGTAAATATTCGGGGTTCAAATGATTGAGATATTCACGGGCAGTGATAAAAGTGCCTCGTGATTTTGACATTTTTTGCCCATTCACGGTTAAAAAACCATGTGTAAAAATAGCAGAAGGTAAACGAAAGTCTGCGCCTTTTAGCATAGCAGGCCAAAATAGTGCATGAAAATAAATGATATCTTTGCCGATAAAATGATATAGCTCAGTTTGACTCTCTTTTCCCCAATACGCTTCAAGCGTTAAATCATGGCGGGATTGACATAATTTTTCAAAGCACGCGATATAACCGATGGGCGCATCTAGCCAAACATAAAAATATTTCCCAGGCGCATCGGGTATTTCAAAGCCAAAGTAGGGCGCATCTCTAGAAATATCCCAAGCTCTTAACCCCGATTCAAACCACTCAGATAGTTTATTCATGACTTCGGGTTGCAAGTGCCCAGACTCTCCCCAATGCTTTAAAGCGTCGGCGTAATGTTCTAGGTGGAAAAAATAATGGACTGAATCTTTTTGTATCGGCGCAACGCCGGATAAAACAGAGATGGGGTTTTTTAAATCAGTAGGCGCATACGTTGTGCCACAGGCTTCGCAATTATCACCGTACTGATTTTTGGCACCACAAAAAGGACATTCCCCTTTTACATAACGATCCGGTAAAAACATGTTTTTGACAGGGTCGTAGGCTTGTTCAATGGTGCGCGTGGTGATATCGCCTTTGGCCGTTAAACGTTGATAAACCAAGTTGACCAAGGACTGATTCTCGGGCGCGTGCGTCATATCAAAGTGATCAAAATTCACCCAAAAATCAGCAAAATCTTGTTGATCTTCGATATGAATCCGATGAATCATAGTCTCAGGTGTTACGCCCTGTTTTTCCGCATTAATCATGATTGGTGTGCCATGCGCATCATTGCCGCAAATATAGAGACATTGATGACCGCGCATTTTTTGAAATCTTGCCCAAATATCGGCTTGAATATGCTCGAGCATATGTCCAAGATGAATAGGGCCATTGGCATACACTAATGCGGTAGTGATTAAGATTTGACGAGGTTCTATGTGTGATTTATGCATGATTTAAGGTATGTTTTTGAAGTTTCTAAATGGTTATCGAAGCGCTGGCTATTTTTTCATCAAATAGGCATCATGTCATCATTAATGCTTGCTCAAAACGCGGAATTTGTTTCCTTGTTTTAACCTGTCGCTTGAACAAGTTCACGCTCGCGACAAAGGGAGAGAAGCGCCGTTTCCACTTCACAATCCCCCATGCAGTTGCCAGCAATGGGGCTATTGGCTACGAATAACTGTCACAAGAAACCCTTTATTTTAGCATGTTAAAAGGGTAGCAGGAATTACTGATGCTAGATAAAAGAGGCTTTAGGCTAAACGTAGGTATTGTACTATCAAATACAGAGAAAAAACTTTTTTTAGGCTGTAGGCCTGGAAAATGTGAAGCCTGGCAATTTCCACAGGGGGGGATAAAGCGAAATGAAACCCCTAAACAAGCGATGTATCGTGAATTATATGAAGAAATTGGATTAACTTTAAATCAAGTTACCATTTTAGCTCAAACGAAAAATTGGTTACATTACTATATCCCTGATCATTTAAGAAGGCAGAATCAAAAACCATTTTGTATCGGTCAAAAACAAAAATGGTTTTTATTGCGCTTAACTTCAGATGACTCAGCGATCAATTGTGACCGTACGCAACTACCAGAATTTTCTTCATGGAAATGGGTAGATTATTGGGAACCCTTCTACCAAATCGTTGATTTCAAGAAAGAAGTTTATCAAAACGTGTTGACCGAATTTGAAACTTATTTATAGTTTCTATGTTAGTCTCACCTCAAGATCCTGATTTTTGTATCCTTGAAGTGTTCACTGCTGACGTATATACCTTTCTTACTTGAAGGTACTGGTTTTTAAAACAATATGCTGAAAAGAATTCTATTGGGGTAAGAGCGGTATAACCTGTTGAATTTAAGGGAGCAGCAGAACACTTCCCCCTTAAAAACCCCCCTGGTTTTGTCTCACTTTCAGGGAGAACGAGTATATGCTAAAAATACTACGACGCATTATTCAAGAAGTAAACGCAGCACAGAGTTTATCTGAAGCGTTGGCTATTGTGGTCAATGGTGTGAAGCAAGCCGTGCAAACAGATGCGTGTAGTATCTTTTTAATTGATGAAATGAAGGGTGAACAGGTTTTAGTCGCTACTAATGGATTGAATCCCGCTTTAATTGGGAAGGTGAGGTTAAAATTAGGAGAAGGTTTAATTGGATTGGTCGTAGAGCGCGCCGAGCCGATGAACATCGGTCATGCCGCTTCTCATCCCAATTATGTTCACTACCCTGGTTTGGGAGAGGAACACCTAACTGCCTTCTTAGGTGTACCCATCATTCATCAGCGTCATGTGTTGGGTGTGCTCATTATCTATCAAGTTAAAGAGCGTTGTTTTGATGAAGCAGAAGAAGCTTTTTTAATCACATTATCCGCACAATTATCTGGCATCATTGCGCATGGTCTTGCCATGAGCAACTTGCTTGAACAAGATCATTCGAAAACGCCATCTAATCAAAACGTGTTAACGGGGATTTCTGGATCCCCAGGCATTGCGATTGGAAAAGCTCACCTGGTTTACCCTTTAGCCGATTTAAAATCGGTTCCCGAGCGAAAAATACCTGAAGCAGAAATTGAATCTGAGATCGCGCTGATTGAAGCAGCATTAGTCGCAACCGCTTTACTCATTAGCGGATTGAGAGACAATATTAAAAAACATGGATTACCAGAAGAAGAGTGCGCACTGTTTGATGTTTATCTGCGAATTTTAGAAAGCAAAAGTTTTGCGCAAGAAATTATTACTGAGATTAAATTAGGAAATTGGGCACAAGGTGCTTTAAAAATTGTGACAGCCAAACATATCTCACGCTTTGAAGAGATAGAAGATATTTACCTTAAAGAGCGCGCTTCTGATGTAAGAGATCTATCGGAACGCATACTGGCTTATCTACAATCTCGCAAGTCAGATGTTCGTGTTTTTCCAGAACAAACGATTCTAGTTGGCGATGAAGTGACACCTGCAGCTTTAGCCGAAGTGCCAGAAGGAAAATTAGTTGGCGTCATATCAATCAAAGGCTCTAGCAATTCCCATATTGCCATTTTTGCACGAGGGCTAGGTGTGCCTGCTGTGCTGGGTATTGAGGGTATTAAAACTGCACAGCTAGAAGATGAAGAGCTGATTGTGGATGGTTATTACGGTCAAGTTTATCGTTCACCTTCAGCGGCTTTGCGTCATGAATTTACCACGCTGATTCATCAAGAGCATGAGTTTGATAAGCAATTAGAGACACTTCGAGATTTGCCTGCAGAAACGATGGATGGCTATGCCATTAAGATGTACGTGAATACGGGTCTTTCTCCTGATATTGATCGATCATTAAATGTGGGTGCAGAAGGGGTAGGGCTTTACCGTACTGAAATTCCTTTTATGACGCGGGATTGTTTTCCTAGCGAAGAAGAACAACGCTTGATTTATCGTCAGGTATTAACAGCTTTTGCGAATAAGTCGGTAGTAATGCGCACGTTAGATATCGGTGGAGATAAAAAGTTAGCCTATTTTCCTTTAGCAGAGGACAACCCATTTTTAGGATGGCGTGGCATACGTATTACGTTAGATCACCCTGAGCTTTTTTTAGTACAGTTAAGAGCAATGCTGCAAGCCGCTGAAGGGTTAGACAATTTGCAGATTATGTTTCCAATGGTCACGAGTATTGCCGAAGTAGAGGAAGCACTTCGACTATTTAGACAAGCTTTTCAGGAAGTGATTGCAGAAGGAGTGGTGATTAAAAAACCCTTATTAGGGGTGATGATAGAGGTTCCTGCTGCAGTTTATCAAGCACAGGCGATTGCCAAAAGAGTGGATTTTTTATCCGTAGGTAGCAATGATCTGACTCAATACTTACTAGCCGTTGATCGTAATAATGCGCGTGTTGCCAATTTATATAACAGCCTGCATCCCGCTGTGCTTCGCGCGCTCATGCAAGTCGTTGCAGCTGCCCATCGAGAAAATAAAAAGGTTAGCATTTGCGGAGAAATGGCCAATGATCCTGTATGCGCAATTTTATTGCTAGCCATGGGTTTTGATGCATTAAGTATGAACTCCGCTGGATTTTTGCAAATCAAATGGATCATTCGTAATTTTAGAATGCAACACGCCAAAAAATTACTCGAAGAAGTCTTACATATGGATGATGCTATTGATATTCGTTGCTACATGGAACAAGCATTGGAAGAAGTAGGATTGGGCGGCGTGTTAAGAGCAGGCAACTAGCGTTATGCTGATGCAATCTCAACATGTATCTCAGTCAAACCAAACAGGATTTACGCTGATCGAGCTTTTAGTGTCGCTCACAGTGCTAGTCGTTCTAATCAGTCTATCCATGCCTTCGATGCAGCATTTATGGGCTGAAAATCGTGTAGATGCTGCTGTGAATAACCTCATGAGTGGTTTGTACTATGCGCGTAGCGAAGCGATTACTCGGGATGAAAACATTGTTTTTTGCAAAAGCACCGATCAAAAAACGTGTGGTGGCTATTGGCGTGAAGGACAAATTGTGCGAGATCAACAAGGAAATATATTACGTGTATTTTCTGAATTACCTAAAACAGATGCATTGTATTGGAATAGTAGTGGCGGTAAAGATGAAGAAATTACTTGGTCGCCTACGGGTTATACCAATGGTCAAAGAGGGAGTTTTTATTATTGTGTAAAAAACGCAGGCGCTCAGTCCTCTCGTACGATTGTGCTATTAGATACGGGGCGCTTATACGCTGCACCGATGAGTGAGGCGGACTATCAAAATCATTGTTTATATGCTCGTTCTCCGTGAAAGTGAGACAAAACCAGGGGGTTTTTTAAGGGGGCAGTGTTCTGCTGCCCCCTTAAATTCAAACAGATTATACTGCTCGTATCAAAAAAGCAGATACATCAAGATTCTCACTTTCAAGTACGAGCAGTATATACTCGTCTCACTTTCAGGGAGAACGAGTATAGCCTAGCAACGCTAGAAAAATAGGCTTATTTTCTTGACATATGCAGAAATTCCCGCCACTTAACGCCCTCGCCCAATTTTTGGCATAACCACGGCAAAACACGCTCAAGTGTTTCTTTAAATCCCCAGGGAGGTTGAAGAATCGCCATGCCACAAGCATGCATGCCATGATTAGATCGCTGCTGCTGGGGCATATATAACTCGTAGCACAATATTTCGCTGGCACCTATTTGTGAGAGATTTTTATAAAAATGGTTAACCTGTCGCGGATTTTTCAATGGATACCAGATCGCATAAATGCCATTACGCCAGCGATGAATGCCGAGTGTTAATTTTTGAATGAGGGTTTCAAACTCATCTGTTTTTTCAAAAGGTGGATCAATCAACACTAAGCCGCGTTTTTCTTTAGGGGGTAAAAAAGCTTTAAAGGCAGTATAGCCATCCAGAAAATGTGTAGCGACTTGTTTATCCTGTTTGAACAGCTGTTTTAATGTCTGCGCATCTTCAGGATGTAATTCAGCCAGAATGATATGATCTTTGTCGCGCAATAGTTCTCGTGCAAAAACAGGAGAGCCAGGATAATAGCGCAGTATATCCAGCTCCTTCAAATCCGATGAGTATAGGCGGCTATCCTGCCTCATTCTATGATTCCATGTTTGAATAATGTTCAGGTAAGTCGCAATGGAATCAGGGATATCATGATCTGTGATCCCCTGTAATTTTGAAATACCGTATTGGAATTCCTGAGTTTTCTGTGCGCTTTCCAGATGTAAATCATAGTTCCCAATGCCAGCATGTGTATCAATATAGCAAAAAGGCGTTTCTTTTTTGAGCAGAGATTGGATGAGTGCGATGAGTATGGTGTGCTTAAAAACATCTGAAAATCCGCCTGCGTGGTAGATATGTCGATAGTTCATGATTGAATTTGACCGATTAATTGACTTGAAAAATTTATCATTAGGCCCCACTTATATCTACAAGAGCATACGCTAAAAGTATACGCTATGCTGCTTCTTTGTCTCAACCTGAAGGTGAAAAAGACAGTACCTTCAGGTTGAATGAGTATAAACTGTAGGAGTAACCCTATATGACTAATCATCATGCACCTGATGCCCATCAATCAGATCCAGATTTAATCTTTGATGATGAAAATACCGCCAAAGAAAAAACAGTTGAACCTTTGCATGTTATTTCACATATCGAATATGCAGAACTGCTTGCTAAGTTAAATGAGACTGAAGCAGCGGTAGAAGACTACAAAAATCAGTTACTGAGAAATCAAGCAGAACTAGAAAATATCCGAAAGCGCGCTGAAAAAGATGTGCATAATGCGCATAAGTATGGGGCAGAAAAATTGATTTCGGCATTGTTGCCAGTAATCGATAGTTTGGAGCGTGCGCTTGATTTAGAAATCGGTGATAACACATTGGCCAAACAAATGCATGAAGGCATGGAAATGACATTAAAGTGTTTTCTGGCTGCATTAGAAAAAGTATCAGTGACACCTTTGAATCCATTAGGCGAACTCTTTGATCCAAACTTGCATCAAGCAGTCTCTGCCCAAGCCGATCCAAACACAGCATCAGATACTGTTATCAAAGTATTACAAAAAGGATACTTGCTGAACGATCGATTAGTCAGGCCAGCCTTAGTGATAGTGGCTAGTTAACCAGCAATGCCCGAAGCGCTATATACGCATTCAACCTGAATTTACAGTTTTTTTCACCTTCAGGTTGAGACAAAACCAGGGAGTTTTTCGCGAAGCGTCCCGACGAAGGTCGGGATCCATGCGCCCCCTTAAATTCAACAAGTTATACCGTTCTTACCCTAACAGAATTTTTTTCAGCATATTGTTTTAAAAACCAGTAACTTCAAGTAAGAGCGGTATATGCTGCGCTTTTTCGGCCATTTTTTACACCAGACTTGACTAAAATCTGACCGTTTATGCGAGTCTTTGTATGGTGGTAAATAGTTACAAGTTTTTCGTAGTAAATAGTCCCATTGCTCTCAGCCGCATGGGGGATTGTTAAGGGAAAGATAGCAGTCTTTCTCCTTAACCGCGAGTGCGAAATTGTTCAAGCGACGCGTTAAAACAAGGCAGCAAGTTCTGCGTTTTGAGTGGAAATTGCTATTTAAACATCTGGAGAAAAATAATTATGGCATCTTCTATTATTGGTATTGATTTAGGAACGACAAACTCTTGTGTAGCTGTGATGGAAGCAGGCGGCAAAGTTCGCGTGATTGAAAATAGCGAAGGCGATCGCACTACACCTTCTATTGTAGCCTACTCCAAAGACGGGGATGTCTTGGTTGGGCAATCAGCCAAACGTCAGGCAGTGACAAATCCACATAATACGCTTTATGCCATCAAGCGATTGATCGGACGAAAGTTTAAAGATGATGTCGTGCAGCGAGATATTAAAATGGTGCCTTACAACATTGTAGCGGCAGATAACGGTGACGCTTGGATTGAAGCGCTCGGTAAGAGAATTGCACCACCTGAAATCTCTGCGCAAGTGTTAGGCAAAATGAAAAAAACGGCGGAAGCTTATTTAGGTCATGAAGTGACTGAAGCGGTCATTACCGTACCCGCTTATTTTAATGATTCCCAGCGACAAGCAACTAAAGATGCGGGTCGAATTGCAGGGCTAGAGGTCAAGCGTATTATTAACGAACCTACGGCTGCTGCATTGGCTTACGGGATGGATAAAAAATCAGGTGATCGTAAAATCGCGGTTTATGATTTGGGTGGTG
>JAURND010000033.1 GCA_030830425.1 Gammaproteobacteria bacterium | reverse complement strand
TACAGAAAATCGAACATTTATGACCAGCAAAGCAGAATGTTAAACAGACCCTATATTTTACGCAAATTTGCGTACGCCACCACTAACCACTTCGTGCCTGTTTTAAACTTGATTTGAATTCTTGCATGCGCATCACTGCCTTCATACCCTAAAACGATTCCTTCCCCAAAAGCAGGATGCTGCACATGATTGCCTAAACCAAATTCATGTCCGGGTTGTGCCGTTTGATTTTTGGGTTGATACGAGGCAGACATCACAGACACAGGCCTGGAAATCGTGGTTTTAGGACGCACTTCTTGCAAACACGCTTTGGGAATTTCGCGAATAAAGCGAGAGGCTTTTTGATTCATTTCGCGTCCTCTCAAATAACGCGTTTCTGCATAGGTCAAATAAAGTTTTTTCATCGCACGCGTCATCCCAACATAACACAAACGACGCTCTTCTTCCAATTGATGCGGTTCTTGACCTGACATGTTATGCGGGAAAAGGCCTTCTTCCAATCCCGTCAAAAACACCAATGGAAACTCTAAACCTTTGGCTGAATGTAAAGTCATGAGATGAACAGCATCGCTTAACTGGTCTGCTTGATGTTCACCCGCTTCTAAAGCAACGTGCGACAAAAATGCTGCCAACAGTGAGGTGGGTACTATTTCAATATCTGGTTTAAATTGACTGGTCGCATTAATGAGCTCTTCTAAGTTTTCAATACGCGCCAATCCTTTTTCTGAACGATCTTCTTGGTAATGAGCAACTAATCCGCTTTTTATTAATACATGTTCCGTTGTTTCTTGTAAAGATAGCTCAGTCACGGCTTTTGCCATTTCATCAATGAGTGAAATAAAATGCGCCAACGCTGACATCGCGCGTCCGGATAAACGTTGGTGCTCAATGACATACTGCACTGTTTTCCAAAGCGATAATTGATTTTCACGCGCAGTATCACGTAGCACTGAAAGGGTGGTATCACCAATGCCGCGGGTAGGGACATTGACGATACGCTCAAACGCACCATCATCATCGCGATTACATATTAATCGTAAATAAGCTAAGGCATCCTTGATTTCAGCGCGCTCAAAAAATCTTAAGCCACCATGAATCCGATAAGGCATATTGAACTGGATAAGCGCTTCTTCAATCACACGTGATTGCGCGTTAGACCGATATAAAATGGCGGCTTGCTCGCGTTTTCCCCCATTTTTTAGCCATAAGTTGATTTGCCCTACAATAAATCGCGCTTCATCTCTGTCATTGAATGCGGCATATAACGACACTAATTCGCCCTTCTCGCCTTGCGTCCATAAATTTTTCCCCATGCGATTTTCATTGTAAGCAATCACCGCATTGGCTGCGTTTAAAATCGTGCTGGTTGATCTATAATTTTGTTCTAGACGAATGGTTTGTACTGAAGAAAAATCTCGGGTGAATCGCTGTAAATTTTCAACTTTAGCGCCACGCCAGCTATAGATCGATTGATCATCATCACCGACCATCATCAACTTAGCGGAATTTCCCGCCAGTTTTTTTAGCCACTGATATTGAATCCAATTGGTATCTTGAAATTCATCCACCAAAATATGTTTAAATCGATCTTGATAATGCATCAACAATTCTGGATTGTTTTCTAGTAATTCGTAAGAGCGCAATAGTAATTCTGAGAAATCGACCAACCCGCTACTTTGACAAATCGCTTCATAATCTGCATAAACTCTGCGATAGGTTTCTAATGATGGATCTTTGCCAGACATTATCTTGTCAGGACGCAAGCCTTCTTCTTTTTTTGCATTAATAAACCATTGTGCTTTACGAGGTGGCCAACGTTCTTCATCCAGATTCAAATTTTTGATGACACGACGGACTAAGCGTTGCTGATCATCGCTGTCTAATACCTGAAAAGCTTGCGGCAACTTAGCTTCTTGCCAATGCTTTCTTAATAATCGGTGTGCTAATCCATGAAAAGTCCCAACCCACATATGTTGTATGGGAAACTGCAGAATATGTTCAATGCGATGCCGCATTTCACTGGCCGCTTTATTCGTAAAAGTCACTGATAAAATTTCAAATGGAGAAACTTGATGCTGCGTCATCAACCAAGCAATACGGTGAACCAATACACTTGTTTTTCCGCTGCCAGCACCGGCCAGTACCAGCAAATGATTTAAAGACGCAGTGACGACTTCGTACTGCGCAGGGTTTAAGTGATCAGTGAGAGATGTAGAGACAGAGGTGTTCATTTGTATAGCACTCGTGTTTGAAAATGCTTGTTTTTTAGCAACCATTCAGCAAAATTAGCAAACGGCCATATTTTGCCAGTCTTTGTATGGTGGTGAATAGTTAGGTTTTTTAAAGGATATACCCGTTCTCATTGAAAGTGAGACAAAACCAGGGGGTTTTTTAAGGGGGAAGTGTTCTACTGCCCCCTTAAATTCAAACAGATGATACTGCTCGCATCAAAAAAGCAGATACACAAAAATTCTTACTTTCAATTACGAGTAGTATACACATCGTCCCGCAGCTTGTCGAAACACGATATCCACCGACTTGTCAAAACACAACACCCTGCGATTGCTTATGCCTGGATCCTGCGAACAAGTCGCAGGACTTAGCCAGTTAAGCCACAGGGCCTAGAAAAAACCTGGATCCCAAGATTGGCTATTCCTGGATCTCGCGAACAAGCCGCGGGACGTAGAACGGCGATTCAAATCTTGTTATTTTGAAAAAACCTAACGATTCACCACCATACAAAGACTGGCATAAGCGGTCAGATTTTAGTCAAGTTTGGTGTAAAAAATGGCTGAAAAAGCGGAGCATATACTGCTCGTACTT
>JAURND010000032.1 GCA_030830425.1 Gammaproteobacteria bacterium | reverse complement strand
CGTTTCATAATTACCGGGCGTTGCAGAAACAAAAATTGCTTGAAAAATCAGTTGTTCAAATTCTTCAAATCGTAGCGGACGATTATCCAATGCCGATGGCAATCTAAATCCATACGAGACTAAGGTTTCTTTCCGTGAACGATCACCTTTATACATGGCGCCCAATTGTGGAACAGTCACATGTGATTCATCAATCACGATTAATGCCTGTGGCGGAAAATAATCAATTAACGTGGGGGGTGGTTCTCCGTCGTTTCGCCCAGATAAATGTCTAGAATAATTTTCAATGCCGGTACAATAGCCTAGTTCCAACATCATCTCTAAATCAAAACGCGTACGCTGTTCCAAGCGTTGTGCTTCGACCAATTTATTCGCGCTTTGTAATTGCGCCAAACGTACCTTTAATTCTTTTTTAATCAGCTCCATCGCATCTAATAGTTTTTGACGAGGAGTGACATAATGCGTTTTAGGAAAAATAGTGACGCGCGGCGCCTTGCCCACAATCTCTCCGGTCAGCGGATCAAAAAATTGGATAGCCTCTATTTCGTTATCGAAACATTGAATATGTACGGCTTCTTGCTCTGAGTCTGCTGGAAAAATATCAATGACGTCTCCACGTACACGGTAAGTGCCTCGGCGAAAATCCAGATCATTGCGATGATATTGTAATTCTGCCAATCGCCGCAAAATGCTGCGTTGCTCTATTTGTTCACCGCAACGCAGATGCAACAACATGCTCATATAAGATTTGGGATCTCCCAATCCATAAATCGCTGAAACCGTTGCTACAATAATAACATCAGGTCTTTCCAGCAACGCCTTAGTTGCTGACAAACGCATTTGTTCAATTTGATCATTGATGGCTGAATCTTTTTCGATATAGGTATCTGATGAGGGCATATACGCCTCGGGTTGATAGTAATCGTAATAAGAGACGAAATACTCCACCGCGTTTTTAGGGAAAAATGCCTTGAATTCTGAATATAATTGCGCAGCGAGGGTTTTATTGGGCGCAAGTACCAGCGCGGGACGCTGTATTTGTTGAATGACTTGTGCGATCGTGAAAGTTTTGCCCGATCCGGTTACGCCAAGCAATGTTTGTTTGGCTAACCCTTGGTTGATACCGTCGACTAACTGTTGAATGGCTTGAGGTTGATCGCCTGCAGGTTGATAATGGGATTGTAATTCAAAAGCACGATTCATTCATTTTTTCCATTAAGACGCAAAGACGAAGCGTTCCGGACAAAAGCCGGGATCCATTTTACCCCTCATCTGCGCTGCAGACACCTTCCCACAAGGAAAAAAGGAGAAAAAAGAAAAATAAGCGACGCGTTAAAACAAGACAGCAATGCCGCGTTTTTGACGGGACTTGCTGAAAAATCAGCAGTCATTAGAAACGGGGCTGACATTACGATGGTTTTTGATCACAATGCTTGGGTGACAAAAAAATTTTTTATCAAAACATCAATCATTTTTCTGGCAAGCCGCTCTTTTGTTGTATAGCCGAATCGCTCAACCGACTCATCAAGAGCGGTTATAATAGCCAGCTCATGATAATCGGCATCAAAGCCTTTTGTTTCTCCTACTTCATTAGCGATGATCATATCCAATTTTTTTTCTCGCAGCTTACGTGTTGCATTTTCAATCACATTTTCTGTTTCTGCAGCAAACCCTACAACAATAGGACGGTTTTTAAGCGATGCGACAGATGCTAATATGTCAGGTGTCTGCGCTAAGGTTAAATGCATAAACTGTTCGGTTTTTTTTAACTTATGTTTACTCGTGTTGCTCACATAATAATCTGACACCGCCGCAGCCGAAATAAAAATATCATTTTGTGCGACATGCTGCAGGACTGCTTCATGCATTTGTTTGGCAGAAGAAACATCTACGCGCTTAATGCTAGGGGATACCGACAATGAGACTGGACCCAAGATTAATGTGACTTCTGCGCCCGCCAAGGCAGCTGCTTTTGCGATAGCACATCCCATCTTGCCAGAACTTCTATTGGTTAAAAATCTAACGGGGTCAATGGCTTCTTGGGTAGGGCCTGCTGTGATTAAAAATTTTTTATTTAATAAGCGCTGTGAGCGTGAAAAAAAAATCGTGATTTCCGATAAAACAGTTTCAGCCTCCACCATCCGACCTTCCCCTATTTCGCCACAAGCTTGCACACCTTCATCTGGTCCAATAAAAATCATATGACGATTTTTTAAACAACTCACGTTTTCTTGTGTTGCCACATTGAGCCACATGGCAACATTCATAGCAGGAGCAATCATGATGGGTGATCGCGTTGCTAAACAAAGCGTTGTTAATAAATCATCTGATAACCCATGCGCTAATTTAGCCATAAAGTGTGCTGTGGCTGGCGCAATTAAAATAAGGTCTGCCCACCGAGCTAAAGCGATGTGGGACATGTCAGCGGTGCTTTCAAATTCAAATAATTTTTCAAAAACCGGATTTCCCGATATCGCTTGCAAGGTAGTGGCCGTAACGAAAAAATGGGCACCCGTAGACATAATAACCCGAACTTCAGCGCCAAGCTGCCGAAGCTTCCTAATCATATCAACCGTTTTATAGGCGGCGATACTCCCTGTAATCCCTAATAATATTTTTTTCCCGGATAAATGCATTTGTTTGTTCTGTGACCAGAAATTTCCGTTAACCCTTTAAAAAGGCTTTAATCAAGAATTTCTTGTGAAATCCATACTCGTCTCACTTCAATATGAGACAAAATCAGGGGGGTTTTTAAGGGGGAAGTGTTTTGCTGCCCCCTTAAATTCAAACAGTTTATACTCGGCTCACTTCACAGATGCCAGCAGAAAAAGCTGCGCGTTAACACTAAGAAGCAAGTTCCGCGTTTTGAGTGGGCATTGCTGATAAATCAATAAGAATAGGCTCCAATTCTTCAGAAGCATTAATCTGTGCATACGAGAGAATGAAAATCTTATCGCCAATTTCTGCTTTTCTGGCAGCCGGTCCATTTAAACCAAATACGCTGCTGCCTGCTTTGCCTTTGATCACATAAGTTTCTAGACGTTCGCCATTATTCAGATTCACCACGTGGACTTTTTCATTTTCTCTTAGACCTGCTTGTTTCATCAACACTTCATCAATGGTAATAGAACCCACATAAAACAGATCTTTTTGACTAACGACGGCATAAGCAATTTTGGATTTTAATACAGTGATTAACATGTTTAAACCTCTTTTTTATCCAATAAAATATTATCAATCAAACGCACTTCATCAAGCCATACGGCTGCAAGACGTCTTTGCCATTTTTCTTCAACGTAATCGACTTTAAACCCTATTTGATTAAGCGCATCAATCGCCTGTTTCAAATCAGAAGTCGTTTTTAATACGGTATGCAATGAAGCAGCCTTAATTTTTTGTTCTGCGTTGAGTCTTGCGTTTCTTGAACTTAACGCCAATCCATGCTGATCTCTCACGGTTTGGCAGGCAACAATTTGAACATCCAAAAAAAAGGCTTTTACCATTTTCTCAATGAGCAATAATTGTTGATAATCTTTTTCTCCAAAATAAGCGAGATCTGCTTGGACTAGATTTAATAATTTTAATACCACTGTTAACATGCCATTAAAATGACCAGGGCGAAATTTACCTTCTAATACCTGGCTTAATTCAGTCTCCATGATCTGAATTTGATATTGATCGGGATATATCTCATGGGCGCTGGGTGCTAATAAAAAATCAACTTTGGCCTGTTCTAACAAGCGCCTATCTGCTTCTAAATCTCGCGGATAACGCTCAAAATCTTGAGTTTCATTAAATTGAGCAGGGTTCACAAATATGCTCACTACGGTGATGTCAGTTTCGCGTTTGGCGCGCTCACATAAGCTCAAATGACCTTCATGCAAATGTCCCATTGTTGGTATAAAACCAATCATTTTGTCGAGATTTTTACGAATTTTTCGCCATTCTTGAAGGCTAGTAACAATGTTCATTGTGTGGAAATTTACCTGATTGAACTGCTGTGATATAAGCGTTGATTCCATCTGTACAGTGTTTTTGGCCATCGCTAAACACTTGCACAAATTTAGGTTTGAAATCTATATTTAGACCCAATGCGTCTTGCCATACTAATACTTGTCCATCCGTCGCCATACCTGCACCAATGCCAATGGTTGGAAT
>JAURND010000031.1 GCA_030830425.1 Gammaproteobacteria bacterium | reverse complement strand
TAAGGGGGAAGTGTTTTGCTGCCCCCTTAAATTCAAATAGATGATACTGCTCGCATCAAAAAAACAGACACATCAAGATGCTCACTTTCAAGTACGAGCAGTATATAACAGGTCTATTTGGGACTATTTATGACGAACAATTTTCACAAGAAACTCTTTTTTTTAGGCCCTCTAACAGGAAACGGGAATCACTAGAATGCGCATAAAAGCCGAGCAATTACGCGTTTTAGGCTGGAATTGCTGATAAAAATCGAAAAAAAATCCCTACACGGCTACCGGCGCTTTGATTGCAGCATGACTTTCGTATCCAATCACTTCAAAATCATCGAGCTGATATTCAAACAAAGAGTGGGCTTTTCGCTTGATGTTTAATCGAGGCAGCAATAAAGGTGAACGACTCAGCTGTAGATCAACCTGCTCAAAATGATTGCTGTAAATATGACAGTCTCCGCCAGACCAAACAAAGTCCCCTACTGCCAAATTACATTGTTGTGCAATTAAGTGTGTTAATAACGCATAGGAGGCAATATTGAAAGGCACTCCCAAAAAAGCGTCTGCGGAACGCTGGGTGAGTTTGCAGGATAATTTGCCATCAGCCACGTAAAATTGCATCAGCAAATGACAAGGGGGTAACGCCATTTTGTGTAAGTCACCAACATTCCAAGCGCTGACGATTAAACGACGAGAGTCTGGATTGGTATTGATTTCATGAACAAGCCACTGCATTTGGTCGATAAAACGGCCATCTGAAGTTTCCCAAGAGCGCCATTGTTTTCCATAAACAGGTCCTAAATTTCCCGCTTTATCTGCCCATTCATCCCAAATTGTGACCCCCTGTTCATGCAGGTATCGGATGTTGGTATCTCCTCGTAAAAACCAAAGTAACTCACCAAATATACTTTTAGTGTGTACTTTTTTGGTGGTCACTAATGGGAATCCATCCGTTAAATGAAAGCGCATTTCATAACCAAATATGCTCAAGGTACCTGTACCCGTACGGTCTTTTTTTGGAAAGCCGTGGTGACGAATAGTGCTTAAAAAATCTAGATACGTTTTCATAGACCACATCGTAATAATGGAAAAGTCAACGGGGGAATGAACACCGCCCAAATCCGCGCCGATTAAAGCTGCATCGCTTCGCTTGTAGCGTGCGCTCTTTTTGATCTGAAGGTTGGGGCCTTAAGCCAGCAAGAAAGTATGATGAGTGCTTTATTTTTGTCGGTAATTGCTGCTCATGGCGCAGATACATCTATCGATTTATTGCTCGACATCTTTGCAGCAATCACAACTTGAGCTATTTCAGTCACTTTGGCATTCACAGGCACAGAAACGTCCGTCATATTCGAAGATGATGCAGCCATACTCACTTCAGCCATCATATTCCTACCCCCTTTAAACATCATGGGGGTCGGAGTCGGGCTTGCGCCTGAGTTAAGATCAATTTCATTTAGAAAATAATGCTGCTCTGGATAAGCTTTGTTTAAGCGGTCAATTTCTTGTTTAACCTGCGCGTAGATTTCAGCTCTGGCTTCTGCCTCAGTTTTTTGCATCTCAACCAACGTCGGAGAAAAATCAATATTGTTGATGGTGTATGTTTCTCCTGGTTTAGTTATCTCTTTGGCTTTATTTCGAAGATCTGACAGCATATTTTGAGATAGACGAGCTTCCGCCACAATATGCAACATGTCTAATCCAGATTTATCCTGATCGCGATTAAATTGGGTGATATGCCAATCAGCATTAGGGGCTATTTTATTCAGGTTGGTGAGCAAATGCTTGTTCGTATTGGAAAGCCCTATTTTATCTAACGCACCATCCATATTAACAGTCACCTTGGCTGTATCGGAAGTTGCCCATTTTTCTACCATCACCTGATAGCTGATTTTATTTAGGGGGGTATGCATGAAAGGCGGGAATGAAACAGGCGCGTCTTCGGCCATCACAGAAAAAGAAGCGGTTAATGCGAACAACGCGATAAAGCCTAAAGCATTTTTTTTCATGGTTTTTTCCTCAAAAAATCATAGTGACGGGGACGAAACTTGTGTTCAATCGCGAGCAGTAATTTCAACCAAAACGCGGAAATTGCTGTCTTATTTTAACGTGTCGCTCATTTTTTCCTTCGCCCTTTGTCAGCAAAGTTGCGCAGAAAAGCGTGCAGATTTGGGCAGAATTCATTCTCTTTCGTTAATGTTATACCGCTCTTACTTGAAAGGACTGGTTTTTAAAATACGGGACTGAAGAAAATGCTATTGGGGTAATATCGGCATAACCTGTTGAATTTAAGGGGACAGAAAAACACTTCCCCCTTAAAAAACCCCCTGGTTTTGTCTCACTTCAGAGATGCAAAAACCAGCATCTTGAAGTGGAACAAGTATAGACTGTTTTTAGCGCGTGACTGGGGTTACTGAACCACAAGTATCTCCATAAACTTCCTGCGCGCGTTGGCAAAATACATCTACCAGCGTATTTGTGATAGTATTAAACAATGGGCCAAATGCCATGGCTATCCATTTGCTAGAAAACTCGAACTCTAAGTTTAAACGAACATGACAACCCGTTGGTAACGAATCAAATAACCAAAATCCTTCTAGCTGGCTAAACGGGCCGTCTAATAATCGAATATGCACCATTTTATCCAACTGTAATCGATTATGTGTGGTAAAGGATTTATGCAATCCGCCTTTGGCAAAATCTAGCCTAACTTCAATTTCTTCGGCAGTTTGGCTTAAAATGGTGGTAGATTTACAGTATGGGATAAACTTGGGATAATCCTCTACGTGATTCACCAACATAAACATTTGTGAGGTAGAATAAGGAACAACTGTTTCTCGTCTAATAATAGGCATTGGCATCATCTCATTATCAGCAAATCCGGCCCACTAAAGCGCCTAAAAAAAAGGATTGCCAATAAAAATCAGTTCGTAAAAATGCGAAGCATCCCGGCGAAAGCTGGTATCTACTTTACCCTTCTCCACCACCCTGCGGGCAGCTTCCAAAAGGGGGAAAAGAGAAAAAAGCTGCGCATTAAAACAAGGCAGCAAGTTCCACGTTTTTGGGGAATTGCTGTCTCATCATCAGGCCACCTAATTTACGCCATGACTACTCATAAAACAACCTCCAACACAAAAAGCATCGCACTTAACAGAAAAGCGTCGCATGATTATCACATTGAACAACGATTTGAGGCGGGTTTGATGCTCATGGGCTGGGAAGTCAAAAGTCTTCGGGCAGGTAAAGCGCAACTCAGGGATAGTTATGTTGTTTTAAAAAGAGGAGAGGCTTTTTTATTGAATGCCCATTTTTCTCCTTTATTAACTGCATCTACGCATGTAACCCCTGACCCAGCTCGCTCTAGAAAATTACTACTCCACCGTAAAGAGTTGAATGCCTTGATTGGTGCTGTACAGCGCCAAGGGTACACCCTGATTCCCCTTGCTTTATTGTGGAGACGCAATATGGCGAAGTTGGAATTTGGTTTAGCCAAAGGCAAGAAACTTTTCGATAAAAGAGAAAGTGAAAAAAAACGCGATTGGGAAAGAGAGCGTCAACGGATGATGAAAAAATAATGGCGACTATGTCTGATGATACTAAACCAGCTATTTACCAATTAAGCACCCGGCTATTCCGTATCTTGCAATTGTTAGTTGGTTTGATACTCATATTAGGGCTCGTTTATGGGTGGAAATGCTTATCTGACCCCCTCAAATTTCCTATTCGATCTATTAAAATTGACTCTTCTTATCAGCATATAGATCAGCCATCATTAAAAGAAATCATTTCGCCCTATCTCAATCAAGGATTTATCCGATTTGGCACCAACGCATTAAAAGAAGATTTACTAAAACTTCCCTGGATTGCTGATGTCCGAATAGCGCGCACATGGCCAGATACAGTCATCATTCACATCACCGAGCAACAAGCCGTTGCTCGATTTGGTCAAACTGATTTGCTCAACGATAAAGGCCAAACTTTCTCTCCTCCTGCCAATACAATTCCTGCGGGGCTCCCTTTGTTCAATGCACCTGCGGACCAAATCGACTCGTTATGGAAAAACTTTCAAACGATTTCCGATCTATTAGCCCCCCTCGGACTTACAATCACCCAATTCATGATGGATGATCGACTTTCTTTGAAAATGATCTTAAACAATGGCACCATCTTATTACTAGGCAAAACAGACCCATTGCTTCGTTTGCAACGTTTTGTTAAGGTGTACCCTCATGTTTTTACTTCAGCTAAAATGCGAGCTGATTATATTGACCTACGCTATGAAAATGGCGCGGCCATTAATTGGCATAATACTCAAGAAACGAGGACAAAATAACTGCCTATTTCAGCATCGAACGATGGCATCATTTTTAAACGCGCCTCAGTCGAAAAGACTCGAAATACTTCAAGTATTCCTGCACCTTTTCTGCTTCTGCAGGCGTTTAAATCTAATGTCACATTTCGTGCGATAATCATGACGTTATTTTATCCTCCTCCCTAAACAAAAAGTCACGATTCAGCACTGTACAAAAACTGGCAAAACGCGAAGCGGTCTCGGCGAAGGCCGGTATCCACTGCTTCGACTTAATTGTGCTAAATAGTGACCACAAAAATTAACCACTAAAAACCCATGAGCGTTTACTCTACTAATGAATTTAAAGCAGGCCTTAAAGTCATGCTGGATGGAGATCCATGCAGCATTCTTGAAAATGAGTTTGTGAAACCTGGGAAGGGACAAGCATTTAATCGGGTAAAATTGCGAAACCTAAAAACGGGGCGCGTACTCGAAAGAACCTTTAAATCAGGCGATAATCTGCCAGGTGCGGATATTGAAGAAATGGAAATGGAATATCTCTATAACGATGGTGATCAAGGCCACTTTATGGTGTCGGATACTTTCGAACAACACATGATCGGCAACACGCTGATTGGCAATAGCTTAAAATGGATGAAAGCCCAAGATGTTTGCGTGGTGATGTTATGGAATGGTCAACCACTCTCGATCGTGCCCCCCAATTTTCTGGTGGCTAAAGTCACTGAAACAGAGCCCGCAATAAAAGGTGATACGGTGAGCGGTGCGACTAAATCAGCCACCTTGGAAACCGGTGCCGTGATACGTGTCCCCTTGTTTGTGAATGAAGGAGACTTACTCAAAGTGGATACTCGTAATGGAGAGTATGTGTCTAGAGTAAAAGAATAAATAATTTGCCAGAAATTTCCATTATTTTCACCAGAAGCAATCAAGATCTCTTGCTTCTCATCCGAAGAATCGGGGTGTAGCTCAGCTTGGTAGAGCGCTGCTTTCGGGAAGCAGAGGTCGTAGGTTCGAATCCTATCACCCCGACCAATCAAATCAAGCGCTCAAAGCCTTTTTTCTCTTTCCCAAAAAACCGTCAGAATGGATTCTTAGTCACTTTTGGGGCAGGCGCTCTCATTTCGATCTCAGAACGCACATTCGCCATAAATCGAACAAACGGTGGTTCAAGGTCAAATCTTGATTTAACGCCTTTTATTGCAATACGCTTGATAAAATTAGCAGAAGAGATGCGATGAACACAGCTTGGACTTAAAGAAATCATTGCCGTTAATATCGGCGCGAAAGTTTGATGGTAAAAAGCACTCTCACTTTTATTAAAAATTTGATATTGCGCGATAAAACTTAAGATGATTGAACGAGGATCTTGGAGCCTAAGCACGGCAGTCAACGTTGAGCATTCTGATAGTTGATCAGCAAGTGCATCAAAAAATATTAGCTCTTTATTATTGTTAGCGGCTTGTTTTAATAATGAAATAAAATCTTCTATATTCCACGCGCTTTGTCTAATCAAAGCTAAAAATGGATTTTCTTTGGGTAGATTATTTTGCATAATTTTTTTCTCCAATATTAACTGACCATTCATTTTCTAACCACCAATGAGCATATACCCACTCAAAATAAAAATACAGCAATTCCCGAATCCTAAGATCTAAAACAAGGGGGAAACAGTCTATACTGCTCGTACTTGAATGTGAGAATTTTAATGTATCTGCTTTTTTGATACGAGCAGTATCATCTATTTGAATTTAAGGGGGCAGCAGAACACTTCCCCCTTAAAAAACCCCCTGATTTTGTCTCATATTGAAGTGAGACGAGTATATACTTGTTCTCCCTGAAAGTGAAAAAGACCCTAACTTCAGGTTGAATGCGTATATCACTTCCCTTTTTAATGGCTATCGATGACCGTCAAAACAAGACGATTATCTCATTATGTTAAGATACAAAGGGGAGGGTGCGCTTCTCCCCTTTGCTGCGTACGTGAACTTGTTCAAGCGACGCGTTAAAATCAGACAGCAATTCCGCGTTTCTGGCGAAAATTGCTGTATACTAATGCAACCTGAAAGTGGCATTCTTTTCACATTACAGGTTGGGTAAGCATAAAAAAACATTCTGGGAGAACCAAACCATGAAAAAATACAACCATCTAGTATTGGCTGTAGAATTAGAAGCAAGTTGCGATGATGTGCCAGTCAAAAAAGCACTTAGTCTTGCTAAAGAGTTTAGCGCGCAACTGACTTTAGTCCATGCTATCGAACATATGACCAGTTATGGTGCGGCTTATGGCATTGTTGCAGGCACTGATATCGAAGCTTTATTGCTGGAAAATGCGAGAAAAGCAATGGCGATACTGGGTCAGAAATTAGATATCCCTCAAAGCAATCAAATCATCAAAATAGGCCCTGCTAAATTTGTTATTTTGGAAGAAGCGAAACACTTAAAGGCAGACCTGATTGTCGTGGGTAGCCATGGCAGGCATGGCGTTCGCTTGCTTCTTGGGTCTACAGCCAACGCGGTATTGCATGGTGCCAAATGTGATGTATTGGCGGTGCGTATTCCAGATAATGATCACTAAGAAATGAGCCACTATGTTGTTCTCGTTTTTGACAGTACCCACCAGAAAATTTCCATCAAAAACATGGAAACATAGCAGCAAGAAGTTTTTTGTCTCTACAAGCTATCAGGGCTTTTGTCATGTCTGACTCCGGCTATCAAATACAAATTCCCACTTCGTCTGATATGCTTAAATTTGGCGCCGCATTAGCACAGACTTGTCGTGACTTAGGTGCTTGGATTTATCTATCCGGCGACTTGGGGATGGGAAAAACAACATTTGCCCAAGGTTTTTTGAGCGGTCTAAACTACAAAGGACGCGTAAAAAGCCCTACTTATACACTAGTAGAACCTTATGAAGTCTATGGCACAACGATTTATCATATTGATTTGTATCGGGTGACAGCATCAATGGATTTATGCTCGTTAAGCTTAGAAGATTATTTTACAGATACGGCTATTTGTTTAATTGAATGGCCAGATCATTTTGTGCACCTGTTACCTATCCCTGACTTATTCATTTCTTTTAGCCATGCGCCAATCAAACCATTGTCAGAGGCCCCCATAAGAGAACTGTCCCTAACCAGTAAAACTGCTCGTGGCGAGCTAATCATAAAAAATCGCCTGACACCATCATGAATCAATCGCAATTCTCACTCAAAACGCGGAACTTTTTCCTTGTTTTAATGCGCATCTTTTTTTTCTTTCTCCCCTTTTAGAAAGAGGGGCTCCCAGGACAGATGAAGGATGCAATGGATTGCCGTATTCTGCCTAGACGTTTTGCGTTTCTAAACATAGACTCGTTCTCCCTGAAAGTGAGACAAAACCAGGGGGTTTTTTAAGGGGGAAGTGTTTTGCTGCCCCCTTAAATTCAAATAGATGATACTGCTCGTATCAAAAAAGCAGACACATAAAGATTCTCACTTTCAAGTACGAGCAGTATATACTCGTCTCACTTCAATGTGAGACAAAACCAGGGGGTTTTTTAAGGGGGAAGTGTTCTGCTGCCC
>JAURND010000030.1 GCA_030830425.1 Gammaproteobacteria bacterium | reverse complement strand
TAAAAATTTTGAACACAGGAAAACAAGTAGCGTGATGCCAAATAAAATCAATCCTAGCTCATTGAGTGCTGAGCTATATATTTGACCAGTCGCTTCGGTAAATTCATTGGCAAGTACGGATGAAATACTGGCGCCCGGCATGAGCAATGAACTAGAGAGCTCATGGGCATTACCAATCACAAAAGCAACCGCCATTGTTTCACCCAAGGCTCTGCCTAATCCTAAAATAATACCGCCCAAAACGCCTGCTCTGGAATAAGGTAAAATGATATTCCAAACAACTTCCCATCGAGTAGCGCCGACTGCATAAGCCGATTCTTTAAGAATGCCTGGCACAATTTCAAATACATCTCGCATCACTGATGCCATAAAAGGAATCACCATAATGCTCAATACAATACCTGCCGTGAGTATACCAATGCCTAAAGGAGCACCTTGAAAGAGGGGGCCAAATAGTATCAAATTGCCTAAGTGATTAATGAGCCAAGGTTGAATATGATCTGCAAAAAAAGGGGCGAACACAAACAATCCCCACATACCATAAATAATGCTAGGGATACCCGCTAATAATTCAATCAATATGCGTAGCGGTTGTTTGAGTACCCGAGGAGATAATTCAGTGAGAAATAACGCAATACCAAAACTAATGGGGATGCCTAATAATAGGGCAATAAAAGCCGTGACAATGGTGCCCAGAACAGGCGCCAAGGCACCAAATTGTTCGGTAACAGGATTCCAAGACAGATCCCATAAAAAATGCCAACCAAACGCTTTGATGCTCGGAATGCTCGCATGATAGAGCTGTAATCCTATGCCCAACGCAATGATCAATAAAAACACGGATGACAAAATCGCCACGCCATGCACAATGCGATCTAAAAACCGCTGAGTTTTAAATAAGTGAGGGACTAAATCATCCATATCATCTGAAACGTTGAGTAATTCCAGCTTAAAACGCGGAACTTGCTTTCTGGTTTTGTCTCACTTTCAATGAGACTGGTATATACTGCTCGTACTTGAATGTGAGAATTTTAATGTATCTGTTTTTTTGATACGAGCAGTATAAACTGTTTGAATTTAAGGGGGCAGCAAAACACTTCCCCCTTAAAAAAACCCCTGGTTTTGTCTCACTTTCAATGAGACTGGTATATATGCTGACCTGTTTTATCCTGAAGGCTCGCTTTCCAATTCAACCGAATTGCGTTCACTAATGTATCTGACAAAGGCACATAATTCATTTGGGACGCCATTATTTTTCCATCGTGATATGCCCAATCAAAAAAAGCCAAAATAGCTTTCGCTTTTTTCGTATCTTCTTGTGTTCGCTGCATTAAAACGAATGTTGCTCCTGTAATTGGCCAACTTTTAGTGCCTGGCTCATTCGTTAAAATTTCCGAGAATTGCGATGTTACCCATCCATGCGCATTGATTGAAGCTGCTTCAAAGGTTTGGATAGAAGGCGATACAGCCAAACCTGCTTGATTGATCAGTTGCGTGTAAGTCAGCTGATTTTGTTGAGCATAAGCATATTCAACATAGCCAATACCCCCCTTAATTCGTTCGACATAAGAGGCAACGCCTTCATTTCCCTTGCCACCAATGCCGGCAGGCCAAGAGAGCGCTGTATCAACACCGACCTTATTCTTCCAAATTTGACTGACTTTACTTAAATAATTGGCAAATAAATACGTAGTGCCAGAACCATCTGAGCGATGAATGACTGTTATAGGGAGGTCCGGTAAGGAAACATGGGGGTTTAATGCAATAATTTTAGGATCATTCCACTTTTTAATCAAACCCAAATAAATTTCCGATAACATTGTGCCAGACAACTTGAGTTGCTCTGGTTGCATGCCTTCGATATTGACTATCGGAACTACCCCACCAATGACAGCTGGAAACTGCATTAAATGATTTTGATCTAATTCTTCAACAGACAAGGGCTTATCGGAAGCACCAAAATCTACAGTACCCGATTCAATTTGTTTAATCCCCCCTCCTGAACCAATCGGTTGATAATTTAAATTTACGCCGGTTTGTTTTTGATAAGCTTCGGCCCATTTAATATAAAGTGGATAAGGGAAGGTAGCGCCTGCACCAAGAATAGTCATGTTTTCAGCGAAAACTGGTACGCCCAATACTAAAAAAAGCAAACTAAACAACAAAAAACGTATATGTTTTTTCATATCATGACACCAAAATTTACAGAAATTCGCGCCAAGAACGCCGTATTTGCTTCCTTGTTTTATCGCGTCGCTTATTTTCTCCATTTCCCTTTGTGCCAGAAGACTTCTTAGGATGGATGAGAAATAAAATGGATCTCGGTTTTCGCCAAGATGCTTCGTATTACGTATGAGCCACTTTTACAAAAAACTTTTTTTCAAGCGCTTCAAAAAATAATGGAAATTGCCAGCCAATCTAAAGTGTGGTTATGCGCGGAGTTCACGTTCCTAAATCTTTCAGCAAGCTCTGCGCTGTTAAGACGGAATTACTGCAAATTATCCGGGTTCTAGATGAATGTCAATGGATATACTCGTTCTCCATGAAAGCGAGGTAAAACCAGAGTTTTTTTTCGCGAAGCGTCCCGACGAAGGTCGAGATTCATGCTGCCCCCTTAAAGAACCCCCTGGTTTTGTCTTACTTCAGAGATAAAAAAACCAGCATCTTGAAGTGGAATAAGTATATACTGCTCGCACTTGAATGTGAGAATTTTAATGTATCTGCTTTTTTGATACGAGCAGTATAAACTGTTTGAATTTAAGGGGGCAGTAGAACACTTCCCCCTTAAAAAACCCCCTGATTTTGTCTCACATTAAAGTGAGAGGAGTATAGATGATACTACTCGTACTTGAAAAAGTCAGACGAACATAGACATCAGGTCTCAAATAAAGCTAACCAAAGGCAAACAACAAGTCAATTCAAATTCAATATCTCCTACTCGCTGCATTCCTTTATCGCATACATTTAATTCTAAAAAACGTATAATTAATCTATGCCTACCAATCGTAATTTCCGGATAAACTTGTAAGTCGAGCGGTACGGTTACTCTGACTAGATGATAGGCGAACTTTTTATCAAGCGCGCATTGATAACACCCTTGTTCTGCGATCAAAATTTCTGGGTTAGCGCTATCTCTGGTCAGACGCAAAAGCAAATTGACAGCTGCTTTTAATTGTTCAAAAGCTGAAAACCAAGATAATAAATCATACATCCTAGTTTGAGCGGGTTGCTGCAACCACAAATAATAAGCAGGGGTCGTAAAAGGACACGCACCACCTGGGTTAGCCATATATTGACGTATATTATTGAGAAAACTATTGGTACGCAATTGCTGGCCAATTTTATCTGGCAAATGGTAAAGGCTGTCGACGAGTTGGTCTAACTCATTCAAAATAGATTGTAGCTTGTCATGGTCCACATTATTTTTTTGCTCCAGCTGCGAAAGGGCTGATGCATGCTGGCTCAGTGCTTTGGCGATCTTTGTTTTTAAATCTGGCCTGTCGATGACATTAATAATTTCTAGCATCGCCTCTAAGGCATTCCTGCTATCCAGACCAGACTCGCCCAACATAGACCATTCTACACGTTGAATGAGGTTTTCTACCCGCAAACAAATCCGAATATACTCGTTTAGCGGCTGCTCAAATGTAATTTTAGCTTCCTGCATCAATTGCACCTAAAGTAAATGGGTATCCTGCTCTTAACTTCAAAATACTGGCTTTTAAAACAATTATGCTGAAAAAAATTCTAT
>JAURND010000029.1 GCA_030830425.1 Gammaproteobacteria bacterium | reverse complement strand
GAAAAAGGGATTTCACTCACGCGTCAGTGTCAAAAAGCTTTGATGGATGCAGAACAAAAGGTTCAAATTCTCATGGAAAAAAATGGCCAAATTGAATTGGCCCCTTATCAAGACGATGAAGATTAGAGGCCCCTGACTCGTGGAAATGTCTATACCCATTAAGCTTTACCAACAGCGTATTCATCAGGTACTTCTAGAACAGCTTCCTTCGATAGATCTCACGCCCAAAACGCTACATCAAGCCATGCATTACGCGGTTTTCAATGGCGGAAAACGTTTGCGACCTTTGCTGGTCTATGCAACTGGCGAAGCATTGAAAGTCAACTTGGATCAACTCGATATCCCTGCCTGCGCAATTGAGTTTATCCACACTTATTCATTAATTCACGATGATCTACCTGCGATGGATGATGATGATTGGCGTCGCGGCAAATTGTCTTGCCACAAAGCCTTTGATGAAGCCACGGCTATTTTAGCCGGAGACGCACTGCAAACTTTGGCTTTTGAATCGCTGTCTCGATCAACCGATTCACCACTTTCTCATCAGCAACAACTCCAGATGATTCACTTGCTAGCGTGTGCCAGTGGGTCTGCAGGTATGGCCGGGGGACAATCGTTAGATTTATCAGCAACGCCGATAAAATCCGCAGAAATCGAGATGACTCATCGTTTAAAAACTGGCGCTTTAATCAATGCCAGTCTCCAGTTAGCCATCATCGCTGCAAATATAAATTTGGCTGATCCTATTGTGGTCGCTATTTTACATTATGGACATTGCGTCGGACTGGCATTTCAAATACAAGATGATATTTTAGACGTGGAAGGTAATCTTCACACGCTAGGAAAAATCCCAGGGAGTGATGATCGCCGAGGCAAAATGACCTATGTTTCGATAATGGGTTTGGATCAAGCTAAAAAAAAAGTGACTCACCTAAAAGATGAAGCGTTGTCTACGCTTGCATCCGCGAATATCGCGACAGATGGTTTATCTGCGATGACTCACTGGATGGTTCGCGAGTGAGTGAGTTGGCGCTTTATGCTATTTTTGTTACCCCTCATCTGCCCTACGAGCAATTTCTACCACAAAGAGAGAAACTCAAAGATGCTTATCGACTAATGCTGCAAAAACCGTTTCAACGCATTTGCACCCTCGGGGCTTAGTTTTTGCAGTTTATCTTGAACGCGTTTTATCACTGTCTGACCCAGTTCACTTTTAATCAATGCATGAATATCGGGTGTAATCATCGGGCGATCAAAAGTGCCTGTGATCGAAACAGCGATGGCTGTTTTAGACGGCGTTTGAACGACTTGCTTTTGCGCATTAGTCGCCCCCTGTAATCCCACAATAGACAAATGATAGTTGAGTGCTTGTGACACTAAATTTGCAGTGCCATTTCCAGTTGCCTGAAATTTAGGCGATTGTATCAATAAATCCTCATTACTCAAGACACCATTACGCAATTGACCGGTTCCTTTAAACACATCAAAATCTGTCTGATTTTTAATCGGTGATGGGGGCGGTGCTTGTTTTCTCAATAATGCCAATGCGCGTTCAACTTGATAGGGAATATCCATTCCCATTAACGCCCCTTTTTGCACATCAAACTGCACATTTCCATTGAGGCTACTCAACAGGGTCGCTTGATCTTTTCCTGAAAAAGTCAGATGGGTCTTGACTTTCGCTTTTCCCATCAAGCGACCTGATTGAATCAGTTGGGTCAAATCGATATTTGAAGCAGTACCATCTACGATATATTTAGGTATCGCACCTCCAAGCGTTGCGACCATCTTGCCATTGGCAAGACCACCATACAGATTCATACTCAACGGATAGATCGTCATGACTGGATTTGTCAACAAATGCTCAAGTTGCATATCGATATTTGCACTCATGCCATTGATGCTCAACACGCCTCCAGACATTACCAACGTTTGTGCCTTTAAAACTGTCGTCACTTGTTTAGCCATAAAAACAATTCGCTGAGCTTGCTCGGGCGACTCAAAGATCAGATTAATATCGTTGAGTGCCAGTTGATTGAGATCATCGTCATGAGCGAAACTTGCCTTAATTTGAGTCTGAAAAGATAAATGCCCTGCTATCGCTGGTTTATTGGAAGCGATATCCAAATCTAAATGGAAGGGAAAAAATACCCCTATTTGTGGATGGTCGCTGGTGACTTTTAAATGGCTGATCTGAATATCTTGTGATTTTTGATCGTCATGCCAGTGAATATTTGCGCCATCAATATTCACGCCTGCAATTGAAATTATACTCATATCGGATGAGGGTAACGCTACAACAGTCTTCGGGCTTCTAGGGGGCCGATTATCCTGATCCGCACTCGCTAAATCAGCAGAAGCAGCTGTAGATTGATGCGTAGTTGGCGCATTCGCTAAATCTTGCCAATTGGTCAGCCCTGCTTTGTTTTTGTATAAATTCAGCCTAAGATCCCTCAACGTGATTTCCCCCACTTCAATTTTATGGGACAATAAAGGCATTACCTTAACGCTGATATCGACCTTGCCCACACTGGCAAATTCGACCTGAGGTTGAAATCCAACTGGATTGGCCAGATGTATTTCATTGACGGTCACACCAATCCACGGAAAAAAAGAAAGCGCGATATCTCCTTTGATCTCTAAATCACGCCCTGTTTTTTCATGCACCACCTGTATTATTTGCGCTTTATAATGATTAGGATTGATAAAACGAATAGCAGCAAAAATAATCAACATAAGTAAAACCACTGCGAAAACAATAAAATAAATCAGTTTTTTAAATCGGTTCATTTTTTATAACGCTCTTGTTAGATGGTGAAATCAAGTGTCAAACGCCCTCTCCTGCTACCGCCAGTAAATCTGCCTGATGTTCGCGCATTAAAGGTTCGATAACTTTGGCTAATCCTGCCCCTTCCATGATGTCTGGCAAATGATACAAGGTTAAGTTAATGCGATGATCGGTCACTCGTCCTTGTGGGAAATTATAGGTACGAATGCGTTCAGAGCGATCACCGGTGCCCACCAAATTACGTCGAGTTTCGCTTTGTTCGCGATGCTGCTTTTCTTGCTCACTGGCTAACAACCTGGCTCGCAGCACACCCATCGCTCGCGCACGATTTTTATGTTGAGAGCGCTCATCTTGGCATTCCACGACCACACCCGTTGGAATATGCGTGATGCGGATCGCAGATTCGGTACGATTGACATGCTGCCCACCTGCCCCTGATGCGCGGTAGGTATCTACCCGTAAATCCGCCGGATTAATATCAATAGCGTCTACCTCATCAACCTCAGGCAAAATGGCGACCGTACAAGTGGAGGTATGTACGCGGCCTTGTGATTCGGTCAGCGGAACACGTTGTACGCGATGCGCACCCGATTCAAACTTTAATTGCGCATAAACATTTTGACCTGTCACTCGCGTAATAATTTCTTTATAGCCGCCATGTTCGCCATGATTTTCAGATAAAATTTCAATATGCCAACCCAATGAATCGATATATCGAGAATACATTCGTAATAAATCACCTGCAAAAATCGCTGCTTCATCACCGCCAGCAGCCGCACGTATTTCTAAAAATATATTCCGTTGATCGTTCGCATCTTTAGGCAATAATAAAACTTTCAGAGATTCTTCCAGTGCTGCGAGTGCCTGAGTTTGCTGATACAGCTCTTCTTTCACCAATTCACGCATACTGGCATCTGTTTCATCTGCCAACAATTGTTCCGCAGATTCAATCGCTGCTTGGGTTTTTTGATACGCCTGGAAACATTGCACTACCGGTTCTAATCCGGAATATTCTACCGATAATGCGCGAAAACGCGCTTGATCGACAATGACCGTTGCTTCGCTTAATAGGCGCTGTAATTCTTCGTGGCGTTCTGTCAAAGAAATGAGCTTGTTTTGCAGGGATGTTTTCATAGATCATGATTTCAGGCGAAATAACAGATAGCAAAATATCAGAAAAATCAAAGGGTGGGAAGCTGGATAAAAATTGCTCAGCAATTCCCGATTTTTGAGCCAAAATTGCTAATGACTGCATTTTCAGTTTGAGTGCGTATATTTATACGGGTATACTACCTTTATCTCACTCAAGGATACATGCCGTGAAACCTCAACGACCTATTCATCTGAATTTATTGAAAATCCGTTTTCCCCTGCCGGCCATCGTTTCTATTTTACATCGTGCCTCAGGCGTCTTAATGTTTTTATTCATTCCGCTATTATTATGGCTACTTTCAAGTTCTTTAGCGAATGAATCTGCGTTTGATCACATACATCAATGCATACGCATGCCCATGATTGCATTTTTAATATGGGTCATGCTGAGCGCATTGTGGTTTCATCTGGTCGCTGGTATTCGCCACTTATGTATGGATGCAGGCATCGGTGAATCACTCATCGGTGGTCGAATTGGTGCGTATTTAGTGTTGATATTCAGCACGCTAGGCATCGCATTAGCAGGAGTATGGTTATGGTAGGCAAAAACTTGAGTCTCACCCAAAGCGGCGTGCGTGACTGGTTAATCCAGCGCATTACTGCCGTTATTTTGGCCTTATATCTGACATTTATTGTCGTGTTTTTGGCTTTGCATTCCCCGCTCACGTATACCGCTTGGTCTGCATTTTTTGGAATCACTGCAGTGCGTATTTTCACCTGTCTAGCTCTGTTAAGCGTGGTCTATCATACCTGGGTAGGCATGTGGACTATCTTTACCGATTACCTAAAATGCCCTGTTTCTCGCACTTTTTTTCAAGTGGCGACAATATTGGCTTTGTTGAGCAATCTGGTTTGGGGTATTTTGATTATAATAGGACGATAAATCGCTATGTCTATTTCTGAACATGTTTTTGACGCCATTATTATTGGTGCCGGTGGTGCCGGTCAACGTGCTTCACTGCAACTGGCTCAATCTGGGAAAAAAGTTGCTTTGGTCTCCAAAGTATTCCCGACTCGTTCGCATACGGTTTCAGCACAAGGCGGTATTAATGCCGCACTGGGTAATGCTGGCGTGGATGACTGGCGCTGGCATATGTACGACACCGTCATGGGTGCTGATTTTTTAGGTGACCAAGACGCTATTGAATATATGTGCAAAGAAGCACCCGCAACCATTATCGAATTAGAACACATGGGATTGCCTTTCTCGCGCACAGAATCTGGCCACATTTATCAACGTTCTTTCGGCGGACAGACACTCAACTTTGGTGGTGATTTAGCACAACGCACCTGTTGCGCTGCAGATCGCACCGGACACGCGATGCTGCATACCTTATTTCAGAAAAATGTCCAAGCAAAAACAAATCTTTATAATGAGTGGTACGCAATTGATCTGGTGAAATCGATCACTGGCAGCATTGCAGGCGTCATTGCTCTATCTATTGAATCTGGCGAAGTCGCCTTTCTAAAAAGTCGTGTGACGATTTTGGCCACTGGCGGTGCAGGACGAATTTTTCAAACTACCACCAATGCTCACAGCTGCACAGGTGATGGTTTAGGCTTAGCATTGCGTGCAGGATTACCATTGCAAGACATGGAAATGTGGCAATTTCACCCTACCGGTATCCCTGGCGTTGGTGTACTGGTCACAGAAGGTGCCAGAGGTGAAGGCGGCTATCTGCTCAATAAAAATGGAGAACGTTTTATGGAACGTTACGCGCCGCATCTCAAAGATTTATCTTGTCGAGATGTGGTTGCGCGATCTTCTATTATGGAGATACGCGAAGGTCGCGGCGCAGGTCCCCGTGGCGATCATGTTCTGCTCAAACTCGATCATTTAGGTGCTGATGTTTTAGAAACTCGACTGCCAGGAATCAGCGCGCTCGCCAAAACATTTGCTGGCGTCGATCCCACTAAAAATCCTATTCCTGTTGTACCTACTACCCACTATTTAATGGGCGGTATACCCACTAATATTCATGGTCAAGTACTCACCGTAGACCAAAAAGGTTGCGATCAAATCGTAGACGGTTTGTATGCGGTCGGCGAATGTGCTTGTGTATCCGTACATGGCGCCAATCGTTTAGGGGCGAACTCTTTATTAGATTTAGTCGTGTTTGGTCGCGCAGCAGGATTACACGTCGAACAAGCCTTTTCGGAAGGACTGCCAATGCCTACCGTCAACCAAAGTGAGTTGGATGCGGCTTTGGCGCGCTTGTACCGTTGGGAACGCTCACAAGATAAAGGCGAAAATATGCAGGGCATTCGTCAAAGCATGAAAAAAATCATGCAAGAAGATTTTGGGGTATTCCGAGATGGCTCATCCATGGCTGAAGGATTAAAAAAATTAACCCATTTACGCGAACGATTACCGCATGCATTTTTATCAGATAAATCTAAAAAATTTAACACCGCGCGTGTTGAAGCATTAGAATTAGACAACATGCTAGAAGTCGCGTTATCCACTGCGGCATGCGCAGAAAATCGTACAGAAAGCCGTGGCGGACATGCCCGCGTCGATTACCCAGAACGAGATGATAAACGTTGGCTAGCCCATTCCATTTATTGGATGGACGGTTCAATAGCTCAGCGAAAAGTCAACCAACAACCCAACTATATAGACCCCATTGCTGTCAAAGAAAGGGATCATTAATTCGGGTCTATTTCATTATAATAGCAGCGGTTTGGCCAGGAATATTGCATTTACTTTCTTTGTAATTATTCAGCACCACACAAAGACTGGTATAAACGGTCAGATTTTAGTCAAGT
>JAURND010000028.1 GCA_030830425.1 Gammaproteobacteria bacterium | reverse complement strand
TGAAATAGGATTACCAGGACTTCCGGATGCCTTAGAATATTATCGTTTTACTTATAATGCAGCTTTATATCAACCCCTTGTAAAAGGATTTATTTTAGAGTTGACCACTAATCTGGGTTATGGGAATGGGTATGGTCAATTCTCAGGGAATCTGCCTTTCTTCAAGAATTTTTATGCAGGCGGCATGGGTACCATTCGTGGTTTTCAAGCGAATTCTTTAGGGCCTAGGGATTCTCTAGGCAATGCTTTAGGTGGTAATGTGCTGACTGCGGGAAGTGTCAATTTAATTGTTCCAAATTTCATTAGTGAAAATCGTCTTCGAACCTCTGTGTTTGTAGATGCAGGTAATGTTTATCAGAGCAATATAGATTTATCTGACATGCGTTATTCTGGTGGTCTTGAAGTGGACTTTGTGGCTCCGATGGTGGGATTGCTGAAAATCAGTTTTGGTGATGCGCTCAATGCCAAAACAGGAGATAATTTACAGTTTATTAACTTTACCATGGGAACTAGTTTTTAGCAGAGAACTCCCTGTTTTTGTCTCACTCCAAGGATTCAAAATCCAGTATCTTGAAGTGAAATGAATATATTTAACTTTACTTAAGAGGATTTAGTGATGAAAAAAATAATACTTTCCGTGTTTGCTCTTTTTGTGGCGACATTGTTCTATACAAACCCAGTTTTTGCAGACACCAAAATTGGTGTCGTGAATATGCAAGTGTTGTTGCAAGAAATTCCACAAATGAAAAAAATTGGGGATAACCTGAAAAAACAATTTGGTGATAGACAAAAGCGATTGATTGACGCCCAAAATGTCTTTAAAGATGACGCAGAGAAGTTTAGGCGTGATAGTACTGTCATGACAGATAAAGACAAACAGGCAGCTGAAGATAAATTGCTAAAGCAGCAACAAGAATTGCAAAAAACGCAGTCAGAGCTTCAAAAGGATTATATGTCAGCGCAAAATAAAGAGGTTGATGTATTGATGGGCCAGATTAAAGCCGTTGTTGACAAAATTTCTGTGGCCAATAAATTTGATTTGATATTGGCGAGCGCGGGTGTTGCTTATTCTAAAGAAGAATTAGATGTGACAAATCAAGTGCTTAAAAAGATGACAGAAAAATAAGCCTAAGCTAAAATATTATTTTAAGCTTTTGTGTGCGATGCTATCACACAGTAAAAGCGAGCGGTATACCCCCATTTCACTTCAAGATGCTGGATTTTTTATCTCCCAACGGAGAAAAAAACCCAGATTTTTCGAAGCGTATTGGTAAAAGTAGGGATCCATTTCTCCCCCCTTTAATATCAACACATGATACCGCTCGTACTCAAAAAAATTCTTTTCAAGTAAGAGCGGTACATATGATTCCATCAAGTTTTTCTCTTGGATTATTGGCTGAACAGTTATCTGCTGAATTAAGAGGTGACCCTGAATGTGAAATTACCAATGTAGCCCCTTTGGATAAGGCACAAAAGGGTCACATTGGTTTTTTGCATAATCCTCAATACCGTTCTTTACTAGAAAACACAAAGGCTTCAGCGGTTATCCTTTCTCCTAAAGATCTGCCTTTCTATGTCGGTAATACACTGGTTATGGAAAATCCATATCTGGGTTATGCCAAAGTCGCCAATCTATTTGCCAAAAAAATAGTTGCTCCACTCGGTATACATCCCTCTGTTGTGATTGGTCAAAATAGCCATATTGCTAAAACGGCTAGCCTAGCGCCGTATTGTGTCATTGGTGATCATGTTACGATTGGAGAACATGCCGTTGTTGGCCCTAACTGTAACATTGGAGATAATGTTCATTTGGGCGACGGAACGCTGTTATATGCCGGCGTAACGATATATCATGCCGTTTTTATTGGATGTCGTGTGATTATTCATACAGGCGCTGTGATTGGTGCAGATGGATTCGGTATTGTAAAAGATCGAGGCGCTTGGTATAAAATACCTCAATTAGGCGGTGTACAGATTGGAGATGAAGTTGAAATTGGCGCGAATACGACTGTCGATAGAGGAGCGCTTGAAGATACTATCCTTGAAAGAGGCGTGAAATTAGATAATCTCATTCAGGTTGCACATAATGTTCATATTGGCGAACAAACAGCAATTGCGGCAGGCACACTGATTGCAGGCAGTACACGTATCGGTAAGCATTGTATGATAGGAGGAGGTGCTGCAATTAGTGGACATCTTCACATTGCAGACCATGTGATTTTAACAGCCAAAACAGAAGTTGGCTCATCGATTACTGAACCTGGCATTTACTCATCTGGTATGCCAGCACAGCCTAATCGTGAATGGAGAAAAAATATTATTCGTTTCTACCAATTAGACGACATTGCTCGTCGCTTGAGAAAACTGGAAAAAAATAATGATTAACATGGATATACAAGAAGTGCTTTCACATCTACCGCATCGCTACCCTTTTTTATTGATCGATCGTGTCTTAGCGTTTGAGCCCTGGAAATCATTAAGCGCACTCAAAAATGTCACGATCAATGAACATTTTTTTACGGGACATTTTCCAGGGCAACCTGTAATGCCGGGCGTGTTAATTTTAGAAGCCTTGGCGCAAGCAGCAGGCATTATTTTGCTAAAATCTGATCCATCATTAACATTTGAAAAGAATTTGTTTTTATTAGCAGCTGTAGATAATGCGCGATTTAAACGTATTGTTATTCCCGGAGACCAACTGCTATTGAATATAGAATTAGTTCGCAATAGACAAGAAATTTATAAATTTTATTGTGAAGCGATCGTTGATGGAGAGGTTGCCTGTTCAGCAAATATTATGAATGTTCGGAGGCCTAGAAAGTGATCGATTCTCGAGCTATTATTCATCCAGACGCCCAAATTTCACCTGAGGTTAGTATTGGACCTTTTGCAGTAATTGGCCCCAATGTGCAGATTGGGGCAGGCTCTAAAATTGGTTCTCATACAGTCATTCATCGAAATACAAAAATAGGACGCAATAATGATATTGATGCTTTTGTCTCTTTAGGCGGAGATCCTCAGCATTTACATTACAAAGGAGAGGAAACTTACTTAGAGATTGGAGATGAAAATATCATTCGAGAATTTTGCACCTTAAATAGAGGTACAATTCAAGGCGGTGGTATGACTCGTTTAGGCAATAAAAACTTATTGATGGCTTACGTGCATATTGCACATGATTGTTTGTTAGGTAATGAAACAGTTTTGGCGAATAATGCAGGTCTGGCCGGTCACGTCTCTGTGGGTGACTATGCGGTTTTTAGTGCATTTTGTGGCGTACACCAATTCGTTAAAATCGGGGCTTATAGTTTTCTGGGAAGAGCAGCAAAAGTCGTACAAGATATTCCTCCCTATGTCCTTGTAACAGGCAATCCTGGTGGCCCACGCGGAATTAATCTAGTAGGGCTCAAACGACGCGGTTTTTCTGAGACCACTTTGCGTACTTTGCGCCGAGCGTATAGCTTGGTTTATAGGCAAGGAATACAACTACAAGATGCGATTGATCAGCTGCTCATTATGTCGGAAACTTGTCCCGAACTGATCCCGTTTATCGAGATGCTAAAAGATTCTAAGCGAGGAATGGCCCGATAGTTGCCTAAAAAAACCCGCTCAAAATACTGAGCTTATTTTTTTAGATTAACGTCTTGCTTAAAAAAAATCCGCGCTCGCGGTTAAGCGGGAAATTGAAAGCTTTTCTTTAACAATCCTCCATTTGACTGTCAGCAATGGTGTATTAGCGAAGAGCAACTTTTACAAGAAACCTTTTTTTAGTCTCTTTAAAGGTCAGAAGAAATGTTGAGTAGTGGCTAAATATTTCACCCTTTCATACAAGGGTTACGCATGAAAAATTTTCTTGAACAATCCGGGTAAAACAAAGAAAAATAGGAAGCAAAAATATGGCTTTAGACATGTTCTAATTGATTTTAGCATCAAATAATCATTGATATTGCCAAGAGTGCCAAAATTATTTTTCATGCATAGATCCTGGGAGAAGTCTCATCCCCCTTTTAATCATCTCCAATGCCCTTGTCAGCTGGATCCCAGCTTTCGCCGGGATGCTTCGCGTTTTTAGCGGAAATTGTTTTACAAGTGCGCAGATAAAAACCACACCATTTTGTCCAAACTCCGATTTATTCCAGTGCTTATATCCGCAGTCACATCATCATCCACCATATTCGCATCAACAGTGATTTGATGGATCTCTTTTGCAAGCTGTTGTGTCCCCGACAACAAAGCTTCTACGTGTTCCTTCCCGGTTTGAGTATCGACAGGATAGACTTTTAAATCAGAAGCTTTTGCAACTGCCTGAAGAGTCCCCAACGCAGTTCCTCCAAGTTGTACTACCCGCTCAGCCAGCAAGTCTGCATATTCGTCTAGTTCTTTAGCTAGCGTATCAAATAACTCATGCAAGCTAATAAAATTGACGTCTTTGATATTCCAGT
>JAURND010000027.1 GCA_030830425.1 Gammaproteobacteria bacterium | reverse complement strand
TAGCCAATTGTAAGCTGCCCCCTTAAAAAACCCCCTGGTTTTGTCTCACTTTCAGGGAGAACGAGTATATACTGCTCGTACTTGAATGTGAGAATTTTTATGTATCTGCTTTTTTGATACGAGCAGTATCATCTATTTGAATTTAAGGGGGCAGCAGAACACTTCCCCCTTAAAAAACCCCCTGGTTTTGTCTCACTTTCAGGGAAAACGAGTATATGCCCGTTTGCTAATTGTGCTAAATGGTTGTCCCGTCTTTTCAAAAAAAGGTGAACTATGGAAGAGCCAACGCTAGAAAAAAATCCATCCACGGATTTAAAACCCCGTTCCCGAAAATGGGTGTTATTGCTAGTGTGTTTAACGCTTAGCATCGCTGTTATTGTTGCGCTGAGCGTCGGGTATTTATGGAAAATTTCTCAAATACAATGGCAACAAATCCATCAACAAATGGTAGAACAAGATCACCGACTTCAAGTGGCATTATCTCAAACCCAAACCACATTAAATGCGCAAAAACAACAATGGATAACGACTCAAGATGCGGTAAAAACACTGGTCAATAATCAACCCAAACAAGCAGATTTCACGCGTATGCAGGTGGATGCATTCGTGAAACAGGCAGTTTTCCATCTCACCTTCGAAAAAGATATTCCACTGGCGCTTCAATGCTTAGAAGCGGCTGATCGTATGATTGCCACCAGTCAAGATCTCGCATTGTTACCGGTAAGAAAAGCATTGGCTGAAAAAATAGCGATATTAAAAACGCTACCGATTGTTGATGTGGTTGGTATTGTCGCAAAATTAAGCGAATTAAGTTTGCAAGCAGAAAAATTACCGCAAATACCCGTAGCGGTTCAACCCGATGTGGCCCAAAAAAGCAAGAAAATAGCATCTGAACCTGTATCCACAACCGCAAAAACAAACACACAAATATTTTTGGATAGACTCGAGAAATTGGCGGAAGTGGTGTGGCGTGAATTATCAAACATGGTCGTGATTACAAAAAGTGATCAGTTGGCGTCTGCATGGTTGAGTGAAGATCAGCGCGCATCTGTCATGATACATCTACAAGCGAAATTAGATTTGGTACAGTGGGCTGTCATCCATCAGCGTGAAGAAATCTATCAACAAAACTTATCTCAGGTTGATTATCTGCTGCGACATTATTTTTCTGAGCAAAACATACAAGTTCGCATGATGCTTAAAACATTGGCTGAGTTAAAAGCAATTTCTGTTCATGTGGCAGTACCAAATATTGAATAAAACGCTATGCGAAAACTCATTTATTTATTGATATGGATATTGTTAGCGGTAACCGCTGCGCTATTCATGCATCAGCATCCCGCTTATTTATTTGTGTCTTTTGGACATTTTTTCATACAAACATCGCTTTGGTTTGCGGTATTCTCGCTCTTGCTCACTTTGTTTGTGCTGTCTAAAATATGGAAAATCCTATCTGGGATTTATCATATTCCTACTCGTATTGGCGCTTTAATTAAGCAGCGTAGCATCAAGAAATTATCAGTGCTGACTCAAAAAGGATTACGTACGCTAATAGAAGCGCATTGGCAGAAAAGTGAACGCTATTTTGCGAAAGGAGCCAAAATCGCAGAATACCCATTTTTTTATTATATGGCTGCAGCTCAAGTTGCTTTTTCGCAACAACAATTAGACCGCGCGCAAGACTATCTGCAAAAAGCAACGCTTATTGCAAAGCCTGTAGATCAGCCGTTGTCGATAATGATGCAAGTGCGTTGGCAATTAGCGGCTCAAGATTATCAGTCTGCTTTAACCGGACTTTTGGCATTGAAAGCAAAGGATTCGGAACACCCGTTCGTGTTACATGGTTTAGAAACGGTTTATTTGGCATTGCAAGATTGGCGTGGATTAGATGAAATCTTGCCGCAACTGGGTAAACAATCTGGGATAGTCACGATTAATAATGATCGCGACATATGCCCCTTCCATCATCATAATTTCAATACGCCTCAATTGGCAAAATCGCTATCTATCGCATTATTAAATGAGGCGGGTCAAACAAATTCATTGAAAATGCTAGAAACAACTTGGGAGAAGCTACCTAAAAAATGGCGCAAGCAGGCGGCACTCATTGCAATCTATGCGGCACGTTTAATGACAGCTCATCACCATGATAAAGCCGAACAATTATTGAAAAAAGCCATTAGCGAGAAAAAAGATCCTTTATTGTTGAGAGAATATGCGAATATTACCAGTGAAAATCCAGCCAAACAAATTGCTCGCGTAGAGGGTTGGCTAAAAGAAGATAATCAAAATGCCGATTTGTTGTTTTGTGCTGGCGCGCTTTGTTTGAAGCATCGTTTGTTGGGTAAAGCAAGGGACTATTTACAATCCAGTCTAAAAAAGAATCCCGCGATGAACACCTATTTATTGTTGGGCAAGGTTTTTGAGGCATTACAGGATAAAACTGCTGCTTTGGATAGTTATAAAACAGGTTTGGAATTACTGAGAGATTGATGAGCGCTTGAAAGAAAAATTATGGTCTGGTACATTGATTTTTGAAAAAATCAGATTTTTTTGTAGCGATCCACATATACTGCTCTTA
>JAURND010000026.1 GCA_030830425.1 Gammaproteobacteria bacterium | reverse complement strand
TCCCTATTTCAGTTATGGGTTTGGATTTTTTGCACCTAACGCAGGTGGGTATGGCGAGATTGTTGATTCAGTGGAATTTGCGCCATCCTTGCCCAACCATGCAGATCAGCCAGCATTAGCAGAACAACAGAACGCACAAGCACCTATACCACGTTCCGATGCGATCACTATGCCAACAAGCCTGCCAGTTGTTCAAATAGGACAAATGTTGATGTCCCCTGGCAATCCATTTGCGGAAGCAGGGAATAATGCTGACCAAAATCTAAGTGGAAATCCTTTTGATGATCCGATTGACGATCAAGACAATCAAGGTAATCAAGGTAATCAAGGCAATCAAGGCAATCAAAGGGTACTGGTAACTGCATAGATGACCTCATTCCACAAAAAACTTGTCATGTTAGGCGGTGAAACTTGAAAGAACTTTTAAACCTCGCAGGGGCGTTCATGTTAAAACACCCCTCGTATCAAAAAAGCAGATACATTAAAATTCTCAAATTCAAGTACGAGCAGTATATCTTAACTTGGCCATTTAATTGTCTCAATTTCTTCGCCCACTTTACTGCAGGGGGGGGTTATTTTACAGACGAGGGAGGTGTAGAAGGTGAATGGGTTGAAAGCGTTTTTGAAGTCTCTGGTGAGGTGTCTTTGGATGGTATTGACGCGGGCGATTGAAAGAGAGCCTGCGTGTTGCCTGATGGCTTGTCTAGATTTTTTTGAGTAGCATCGCTAGGATGTGTCGTAGCGCTTAACGGTTTTCCTGCGCTTATTGCTGCTGTTTGTGTCGTTGCAGTTTGGGGTGAGAAGAGCGCCGCGCTCGCCGTATTACTGAATTTGTTAGGGCTCTGGGAGTCCGTTTTTTTTATATTGATAGACTGTTCCGTTGCTGCACTCAATGGTTCTCCTAGCTTTGATGGGGGTGTCTGAGGCTGAATTTCTGCTTGAGATTTCAAAGCAGCGACATCTTCTGCGCTAAATCTAAAATACTTTTTCTTGGTTTTAGACATATCATTTGCATGAGATGTCGTCACAGGATTTTGAATAAACAAGCCACTAGTACTTGTTAACCATGCTTTCTCTATCACTTTTTCAGTATCTATTTCTTTCGTTTCTTTCTGGTGGGGTGAAATCGGTTTCTTTTCTTCTGTCTCTTTCTCTTCTGGAAAGATATCAACCTCAGTTTCTTCAAGAAAGTCATCAAAACTCTGAAGGAGCCCTTGATCTTCGAGCCCTTGATCTTCGAGCCTTTGCACTAACTCTTCTTCATCCTCACCGGCTAACGCAGTATCTACCGCTATCAATAAAATAAGCGCGCCAGGAGAAACCTTGTCGCCTAGCTTTATCGTGACTTGTTTAATGATCCCAGCATAGGGAGATAAAATGGGCGTAGCAATACCGTTGGCTTGTACTAACCTAACAATAAGGTGGTTGTATTTAATTTTTTGCCCCACGCTGGCTCGAAGATCGAGAACGGTTGCATCTTGTAAGTCAGGGTGACTGGGAACGAAAATTTTCTTGAGCTTCATAAGCGTGGAATGTCTTTAATATTTTTTTATGGCGCCTATATTATTTTCAACAAAGCTGTTAAGCGCTGATTCAACATCTCTTGGCTAGCTGCACAGATGGTGACATGGCCTAACTTTCGTCGTGCACGTGGTGTTTTTCCATAAAGATGCACATGTATATTAGGAATACTCAGCATTTTTTCTAAAGGCGGGATTTCGCCCACTAGATTTAACATGGCCACTTGCCCTCGTGTTTCTGTAGCACCTAAGGGTAATCCACAGATTGCGCGCAAATGATTTTCAAATTGACTGGTATCTGCGCCTTCTATCGTCCAATGACCCGAGTTATGTACGCGCGGCGCGATTTCATTGGCGATCAGTTGACCTGCTTGTTCAAAAAATTCGACGGTCAGCACGCCGACATAATCTAATTGTGTTAAAATACGCGTCACGTAGGTTTGCGCTAAAGCAGTCATGGGATCTTGCTGAGCAGTCACTCGAGAGAGATGCAAAATACCTGATTTATGTTGATTCTCTGTCAATGCATAAAACCGAATTTCTCCCTGTATATTTCTGACGCCAATACAAGATATTTCTCGATCAAAAGACACTTTATTCTCTAACAAACAAGCTTGATTTTCTAATGTCGCCCAGACTGCACTTAAATCTTCTGGCGAGGTTAGTGGTTGTTGTCCTTTTCCATCATAGCCAAATCGTCTGGTTTTTAAAATAGCCGGCAATCCAATTTGAGTGATCGCTGCTTGTAAGTCTAAGAGAGAATCTATGGGTAAATAACGCGTCGTTGGGATTTGTAATGCCTCAAAAAACTGTTTCTCTTGTAAGCGATCTTGCGAAATTCTTAAAGCAGCGGTTGTCGGATATAATCTTTTTGGTGTGAACTGATGCTGGCGATCTAGCTGTGCTAACGTTTCATAGGAAATATTTTCAAACTCATAAGTGAGCACATCGGTTTGATCGGCCAATTGTTTAAGTTGTCTGATATCGTCATATTCGCCAACGATAACGTCAGTCACTAACCCTGCCGAACATGCGACAGTAGGTTCTAGGCAAGTGACTTTAAGGCCTAGCGGATAGCCTGCTAATGCCATCATTTGGGCGAGTTGCCCTCCGCCAATTACGCCAATATGCATAGATACTCCTTGTATTTTCAGCGTTTTTTAGTTTGAATCTAACAATGGCACCGACGCTGCCAATATTTGTTGTGTTTGATTAGTCTTATAATTCTCTAATGCTTGAGCGATATCTGTATCAGCCTGAGATAAAATAGAAGCCGCAAATAATGCCGCGTTTACCGCACCGGCTTTCCCAATCGCAAAGGTCGCCACGGGTACCCCGCCCGGCATTTGTACGATGGAAAGCAGAGAATCCAATCCATTCAATACCGTGCTAGGAACAGGAACGCCTAACACAGGCAGCGTTGTTTTGGCAGCCAACATGCCGGGCAAATGCGCAGCGCCACCGGCTCCTGCAATCACGACTTTTAATCCTCGCGCTTTTGCTGTGGTCGCATACTCAAATAATAAATCGGGCGTGCGATGCGCGG
>JAURND010000025.1 GCA_030830425.1 Gammaproteobacteria bacterium | reverse complement strand
TCAAAAGGTGCTATTGCACATTTTAATTGTGCCAATTTAAATAAGTGTTGTGTTTGAATAGGTAACAACCCAAATCGATCAATCATCTCTGCTTTTAAATCATTTAATATATCGGGTTGTGTGGCACTTGCGATTCGCTTATAAAAAATCAATCGTGTTTGTATATCCCCCATGTAATGATCAGGAATAAAAGTAGGTACTTTAAAGTCAACTTCTGCTGTTGTTTGTAATGATTGTTCAAATAGGGGTTCTTTGCCTGATTTTAATGCCTCAATGGTTTCTTCTAATAGCGACATATACAACGAGAACCCTAATTCATGGATATGTCCACTTTGATGATCGCCGAGTAACTCTCCTGCGCCCCGAATTTCTAAATCTTGTGTGGCTAATAAAAATCCAGACCCTAAATCTTCTAACGATTCAATAGCCGTTAAACGCTTTTTAGCGTCATGATTTAACAGACTCATTTCTGGCGTCAGTAAATAAGCATAGGCTTGATGGTGAGACCGACCAACTCGTCCGCGTAGTTGATGTAACTGCGCCAATCCAAATCGATCTGCGCGTCGAATAATGATGGTATTTGCGGTAGGAATATCGATCCCAGACTCAATAATCGTTGTGCAAATCAATACATTAAAACGCTGATGATAAAAATCAGCCATGATTCGCTCTAATTCAGATTCTCGCATTTGACCATGTGCGATCCCGATACGCGTTTCTGGTAATAATTGTTGTAATTCTTCTGCAACGCGATGTATGTTTTCGACTTGATTATGTAAAAAATAAACTTGTCCGCCCCGTAAAGTTTCACGCATCACAGCTTCTCGAATCAAGGCATGATCATATTCATGTATAAATGTTTTTACGGATAATCGTTTGGCCGGAGGAGTAGCAATAATAGATAAATCTCGAATACTGACTAATGCCATATTTAAGGTACGAGGAATGGGCGTTGCGGTTAATGCTAATAAATCCACTTCCATTCTCATCGCCTTAATTCGCTCTTTTTGGTGAACGCCAAAGCGATGTTCTTCGTCAATGATCAATAATCCGAGCGATTGAAATTTAACGGTAGATTGTAATAGTTTATGAGTACCTATCACAATATCCACTTTCCCCATTTCTAATTCTTTTAGAATTTGCTTTTGTTCTTGAGATGTGCGAAATCGGGATAAGGCTTCGATTCGAATTGGCCATTTAGAAAAGCGATCTTGAAATGTATGTAAATGTTGTTCAGCTAATAATGTAGTGGGCACCAACATAGCTACTTGTTTATTTGACTGTACGGCTAAAAAAGCGGCGCGCATTGCGACTTCTGTTTTCCCAAATCCCACATCTCCACAAATCACTCTGTCCATACAGCGTGATGAGGTCATGTCATCTATGACAGCACCTATCGCTTTTTGTTGATCTGGTGTAACTTCAAATGGAAACGTGGATTCAAAAGCGGTGTAATGAGTGTCTGGTTTTTTAAAAATAAACCCGGATTTTGCTGCGCGTTGTGCATAAATGTGTAAGAGTTCGGCAGCAACATCACGAATTTTTTCTCGGGCTTTTCGTTTTGTTTTCTCCCATTGACCTGAGCCTAGTTTATGCAAAGGTGCATGTTCAGGATCCATGCCGGTATAGCGACCAATTAAATGCAAAGCGGTGACGGGTACGTATAATTTGGCGTCATCATGATAGACCAATATTAAATATTCCGCTTCATCATCTCCTGTTTTTATCGTTTCTAATCCTTGATAACGCCCTACACCATGGTCAATGTGTACCACGGGTGATCCTATTTTTAATTCAGTTAAATCTTTGACAATCGCATCCAGTGTTTTTTCTGATTTTTTACGTAATCGTCGCTGCTTGACTTGTTTTCCGAATAATTGAGACTCTGTGATTAAGTGAATATTAGTTTCCGATAAACTAAATCCAATTTCTAATGGGGTTACGGCAATACCTGTGGGGGCGTCATCTATTAAAAAATCATGCCATGAATCATAGGGTTTAGGGGAAATCGATACATGATTCAATAGTTGTGTCAGTACCTCACGTCGACCGGTTGTTTCTGCGCAAAACAGTGTTCGTCCTTGATGATTAAAGAGCCATTGTTGAACAGGCAAAAACGGTCTTTCTGCAGTATGATCTATTTGAAAATCAATCGGTATTTGTGCAGGAAAATTACGATGACTTATTTTTTCAGATAGGGTATGACTCGATAAATGGTATTGTGGGAATTTTTTTAATTCGCCAAAAAAAGTCTCTATAGGCTGAAATAAATAGGCAGGCGGTAAAATAGGTCTAGCTTGATTGTGTCGTAATTGTTCATAGCGGCGCTCAGTCTCTTCTAAAAATAGTTGAGCTGTTGAATAAGTGTCGCCGATGACAATGATTGAGCAATGTTCAGGTAAATAATCAAATAAGGTTTGTGTTTTTTCAAAAAATAGCGGCAAATAATATTCGACACCTGCAGCCGCTTCTTGGTGAATCACACTTTCATAAATCGCACTTTTTAATGGATTCCCCTCAAAATGATCTCGCCAATTTTGGCGAAATCTGGCAATAGCCGTTTCTGTCAATGGAAATTCATGCGCGGGTAACAGTTGAATTTTGTCTGTTTTTTCTAAAGTTCGTTGGGTTTCAGGGTCAAAGGTGCGTAATGTATCTATTTCGGTATCTAGTAAATCGATGCGATAGGGCAAATCCCCCCCCATTGGAAATACATCAATCATTGAACCACGCACCGTGTATTCACCATGTGCGATGACCTGTGAAACAAAATGATATCCTGACTTTTCTAAATTCAATCTAAATTGTGCCATGTCTAATGATTGACCGCACTCGACTGAAAAACTATTGGCAACGAGATGATTTTTAGGTGCTAATCGATGCAGCGCAGTATTCACAGATGTTAATAAGATCCCTTTTTTTAACGTCTGTAATTGAAATAAAGTGGCGATGCGTTCAGAAATAATATCTGGATGGGGAGAAAAGTGATCATAAGGCAAAATTTCCCAATCCGGAAAATGATGGATAGGGTATTTATCTTGATTAAAAAAAGCCAATTCAAGCGCCAGATGATTGACTTGCATCATATCAGGCGTGATCACTAACACTAGGCTATTAGTGGCCTGTGCAATTTGGTCGATGATTAAACTTTGACTTGCACCATGCAATGAGCCTATCGAAAAACGCTCACCTTGTTTTTGTGTGGGAATATGAAACGTGGGGGAAATAGAAGACATGGTTATATACTGCTCGTACTTGAATGTGAGAATCTTTTTGGCATTTGGTTTTTTTGATACGAGCAGTATAATCTGTTTGAATTTAAGGGGGCAGCAAAACATTTCCCCCTTAAAAAACCCCCTGGTTTTGTCTCACTTTCAGGGAAAACAAGTATACTGCTGCTCGTACTTGAATATGAGAATCTTTTTGGCATTTGGTTTTTTTGATACGAGCCGTATAATCTGTTTGAATTTAAGGGGGCAGCAAAACATTCCCCCCTTAAAAAACCCCCTGGTTTTGTCTCACTTTCAAGGAGAACAAGTATACTACTGCTCGTACTTGAAAGTGATAATCTTTATATATCTGTTTTTTTGATAGGAGCGGTATCGTTGAAAAACTTCGGTTCAAAATTCGGAGCTTGCTTCCTGCTTCTTGGTTTTAACGTATCACTTCAACAAGTCTATATTTGCGGTTAAGTTAGTAGAAAAAGCGCTAAACGAAATAGAAACTCAGCGCTTTTCTCAAAGAGCAAACCTTATTCATTGGGAATCAAATTCTGTCTTTTTAGGCGAAATTTGACTCCTATGAAAAAGCTAAAACGGAATATCATCTTCGATGAATTCTTCGGTGAGCATATTTTCTTTAGTGGTGGATGTGTTTTCTGAACTAAAACTGCTGTCGTCAGTTGTTTTTTCGGTTCTGCCATTACGGCTATCTAAAATGTGCATTTCATTGGCAATGATTTCAGTGGTATGTCTCTCCGCACCAGTTTTATCCTGCCATTTTCGAGTTCTTAAACTACCTTCCACATAAATTTTAGATCCTTTACGTAAATATTCACCGACAATTTCTGCTAGCCGATTAAAAAATACAATGCGATGCCATTCTGTACGGTCTTGTAAATCGCCGCTGGTTTTATCTCTCCAAGTTTCTGTTGTCGCCAAATTCACATTAGCAACTGCACTACCGCTGGGGGTATAACGTAACTCTGGATCACTACCTAAATTTCCAATCAAAATAACCTTATTAACACCTCTTGCCATGATTCTTTCTCCTTTACAGATCTATAATGTGAATGCTGTCAAATCATTAAGCATCTCTCTTAGCTTCAAACAACTGCCCATCATACACTCAGTAAGTTGACATCTTCAACCAAGAAATAATAGCAACTTAACTTTTCACGAAACGCTGAGTTTTTAAAGTGCCTTTGGAATAAAAAAGCACGGTTATTATAAAATATATTTATATATATATCTTTTTAAGATAGTTATTATGCGGCGTTTTTTTTGTGGATATGTTTTTTTTCATACGAGAATACAGGTGTAAATCGATTATTTTGCTTGTGTGTAAAGTGAATATCAGTTGTGACTAACTGTTTAACAATATGTGAATAAGTATAGGGTAGTGAATAACTCATTTTTTATGCACAGGTTATCCTGTGTTTATCCGAATCTTATTGTACCGTTTTTTTAAATGCTAGTGAATTTTTGGGCTTGATGTTTAGTCGCGTTTATAGGATGGCGGTTTCAATGTCTAAGTGCAACAGGATTAAGTTTATCTGCCCAGTAAGCTTTAAAGTCAAAAGCGCCTTCAGGAAGAAACAATTCAGCAGGACATTTCCAGCCTAATGATTTTCTTGGGCGTGTATTTAATTTCCAG
>JAURND010000024.1 GCA_030830425.1 Gammaproteobacteria bacterium | reverse complement strand
GGCGCCTATAGAAAACCATCAGGTTCTGGTACTGGGTGTTATGGTGCATTTATGGCGGCATTTGAAACTAGGATACAACAACAAGCACAAGTTTTAGATGAAAAACAGGCAGGCTCAGCTAGAAGAACGCATTAACTCCTTTTATCATCAAAACACCGTGATACTCAGTTCTTGGGTGTCGCGGTGTTTTTTTTTAAGCTGAGGTTGATTTGCTGGTTTTTTCGTAACCATTCAGCATAATTAGGTAGAAGCCGTGGATCCCGGCCTTCGCCGGGACGCTTCGCGTTTTGCCAAGTTTAGCGGAAAAAATTCCCTTAAAATGCTCACATATGCATATATACTCCTTCTCCCTGAAAGTGAGACAAAACCAGGGGGTTTTTTAAGGGGGAAGTGTTTTGCTGCCCCCTTAAATTCAAACAGATTATACTGCTCGTATCAAAAAAGCAGATACATAAAAAATCTCACATTCAAGTACGAGCAGTATATACCGCTCTTACTTGAATGTACTGGTTTTTAAAACACTATGCTGAAAAAACTCTATTGAGTAACAGCGGTATAATCTGTTTGAATTTAAGGGGCCCCATGAATGCTTATAATCCCTTAGGCTGGTGCAAAGGCCCTAAAGATTTATTGTTGCTGAGCAGTGTTGTAGCTGCAATCAAAGTGACAACCGCCATAAAAATCAGATAATAAGCAGGCGCGATCAAACTTATTTTTTCCGTCAGTAATGCCACAATCAAAGGTGCGCTACCACCGAAAATCGCACTTCCTAAGTTATAAGAAAATGCTATGCCGCTATAACGAACATTCTCAGGACAATTTTCAACAACCGCTGTTAGCGTATTTCCTTGTTCTAATGAACTTAAAATAGTTGCGACACCTAAAGATAATAACGTGAGCAACATGGATTTATATCGCAGCAAATAAAAGCAGGGTAAAACCAACAAGATAATGGCTATTGAGGTTATTATTATCATTTTTTTCCTGGTAAAATAATCGCCACATATGCCTGCAAAAGGAATATTAAATAGCATTATCATTAACATAAAGCTTTCAATGGTTAATGCATCCTTCAATGAAAAACCAATATAATGCTCTAAGTAAATTGGCATATACCCAAATAATACATAATAAAATGTTGAGCCCATGCAAGTAAGCCCTAAAATTTTTAACAATTGGTAGGGTGCAAATTTAATGGCAGCCATAAAAGGGATGGGCTCAAGACGGTGATCTTTTTTTAGCTGAGCATAAACAGGCGTTTCAGATAATTTAAAACGATAATAAATGATTAATGCGCTTGGTAAACCGATCATGAGGAAAGGTAACCGCCATGCCCAATTGATAATAATTTCTTGAGTAAAAAACAAATGAAGTAACATCAACGCTGCTGTGGCTAATAAAAAACCTAAATTCGCACCCATTGCTGCAAAACTCGTGGTCAGTCCGCGCTTATTAAGTGGCGCCGACTCAGCAAGATAGATCATTATTCCACTGTATTCGCCACCAATAGATACACCTTGTAACAAACGAAGTAAGATAAATAAGATTGGCGCAAAAAACCCTATTTCTTGATAGGACGGAAGCACTCCAACTAAAAAGGTTGATATACTGATAATTAAAATAGAAATTCTTAATACTTTTGCGCGACCAAAAGTATCTCCAAAATAGCCAAAAAAAATACCGCCAAATGGTCGACAAAGAAAACCAGCAGCGAATACCACTAAAGTCTCAATAGTTGCATTGCTCGCTGATGCATGAGGAAAAAAATTAGCACCTATTACAGGGGCCATAAAAATAAATAGCCCAAAATCAAACCATTCTATGGTATTGCCCAAACTCGAAATTAGTATTTCTTTTTTTATCAATTGATGCTCGCTTTAAACTGTTTTCACTAACAATGAGACAAGGGAGATAGAAAATCGAAGTTGAAGAGCCCCCGTTAACCATGCAGAACGTGTTTTTGTGCCAAGCTTTATGGTAAAAAATCGATTGCTGAAAACGGCATGGGGGGTTGCATATTAAATTTTTATTTTAGGGCGAATCCGGCTTAAGCCACCATCAACCGCTAATACTTGCCCAGTAATCCAATTATTTTGAGGGTTCAAAAGAAAAACAATTGCTCGGGCAATATCTTCTGGTGTGCCAATTCGACCTAGCGCATGCATTGATTTTGATGCATTAAAAGCCAAAGCATTTGAAATAAGCGACGAAGTAAGTGGGGTATCAGTCATTCCGGGTGCTACCACATTAAAGCGTAAATTTAAATTAGCGTAAGTTGATGCTGCAGATTGCGCAATCCCTATAAGCCCTGCTTTAGCGGCTGAAATCGCCTCATGATTGGTCAATCCAACCAGTGCCGCGGCTGATGAAATCAGTACTACAGAACCCCCACTTTTCATATGCATCCCAGCCGCACGAACCGTTGCAAATGCTGTGGTTAAGGAAGCATCAATCACAGCTTGATATTGTTCTTTTGAAGTAGTGTGCGCACTTCTTAATAATAAAGAACCCGCACAATTCACAACACCATCTATTTGGCCTGCTTGTTTAAATACTTCACAAACTGCATCAAAATCAGTTGCGTCTAGTTGTGCATTAGGTTGAATCTTGCTGTTATCTCTAGCTGTAGTAAATACACTGTCCCCCTGAGAGGTTAAGATATCAACGACTGCCTGCCCAATAGCGCTGCTTGCTGCAATCACTAAATAGTTTGCCATAATCTATGTTGTCTCTTTAATATTTGATTCAAAAAAGTCATCAAAATTCTCGCATTCAAGTACGAGCAGTATATTCCTGTTTTAGAGCCTCAGATAATGTAGGATATTTAAACTGATACCCTAATTCTCGTAACCTGGTTGGAATAACACGCTGTCCCTTTAATAAAAGGCATTCCCCCATCTCACCTAATAGCATTTTAACAAAAAACCCTGGAACTCTCAGAAACAATGGACGTTTAATGATATGAGCAAAAGTACTTGCAAATTCATCTTGGCTTACTGGATTTGGCGATGTAATGTTAAATGCGCCAGTTAATTGCGGATTATTAAGCAAAAATATGAGGGAATCAATAACGTCTTGGATATGTACCCAAGAAATAATTTGCTTACCACTACCTAGCACGGATCCCATGCCAAAATAAAAGCCCAACTCTAGTTTTTTCAACATCCCTGCTCTTTTTTTTAATACCACACCAAAGCGAGTAGTCGTTACTCGTATCCCATCATCAACCGCTGGCAATAAAGCGTTTTGCCAAGCAACGCCTATCTCACTTAAAAAATCAATGGGATGCTCAACGTTAATTGCGCTATTTTCATCAAGCGGTCGAGGGTCTTCATTGTTTTGCAATCCATATATACCTACTGCATTAGCGCAAATAAAATGGGGTTTAGCCACTTGGCTGATTAACCAGCTAATTAAGGCTTTATTTGTATTAACACGGGAATCAATCAGCTTCTTTTTAATTGCGTCAGTCCATCTTGATTGGGCAATATTATAACCGCACAAATTGATAACTGCTTCAAAGCTGGTCGCATTGAGTTGCGATAGATTACTCCAAGTGATTTTATCTATCTCTTTTGAAAATTTTTTTTGGAGCGTACTGATATTTCGCCCTAGCACTGTGACTTTATGATGTAGCTGCAATACTTTAACCAATTCAGCGCCAATAAATCCTGAGCCCCCCGCGATAAGTATATTCATTCAAAAAGCCCTCATGCGTTAATGATCCAGATTACACCATTCAAATAAGCCGCAAATATCAACCAAAAAAAGTATGGCATAAAAATTACACTCGTAAATCTTAATCTATCTTTCGTTAAATAAATGATGGTGAGCGTAAGCAGAACCATCATAACAATCCAAAAAAAACTAAAAACCACAAAATGAAAATAGAAAAAGAGCGGCGTCCATATCCAATTCATCAACATTTGTACCACATAGAAGCTTAGCGCTAGCTTTATCGCAGGTTGTGAGCGGTTTTGCCAGAGCGAGTAACCGGCGAAAGCAAGAATGGCGTATAAGATAGACCAAACTATAGGAAAAATAATAGCGGGTGGAGTAAGGCTCGATTTATTGAGTGTTTGATACCAGTTTGCACTATTTTCTTGAGTGATTGATCCAAGAAAATAACTAATCACCTCAAAAAATAAAACCCATCCTAAGATTTCAAATGTTTTTTTTGAGATCACGATTTGTCTTTTTTGATGATTTGACGGAAATTCTCGCTCAAAACGCGGAATTTGCCTCTTTGTTTTAACACGTCACTTGAACAAGTTCACGCTCGCGGTGAAGGTGAAAAAGCGCCGTCTTCTCCTTCGCAATACCCCATGCGGTTATCAGCAATTGGACTATTTGCGACGAACAACTTTAACAACAACCGTTTTTTTAAGCGCTCTCAAGCAAGGGCGACGGGAATTGCTGATGATTTGATAATTAGGACCGTAAGCGCAGCATGCCAATTAAATTTATTGATCAAACCCAAAAGATTACCCCATTAACTATACACTAAAATCAAAACCTGCGTATGAAAGTTTTTTTTGGCACAACTCAAGGTAAAATGCGCATCACTAAGCAAAAAAAGTGCTGCTTTAGCCATTT
>JAURND010000023.1 GCA_030830425.1 Gammaproteobacteria bacterium | reverse complement strand
ATTCAGTGAGTCGCATAAATAGTGTGTTTTTTATGGTCTCTGCAATTTGGTTTATATCGCGGTGTGCTCCGCCTAAAGGTTCAGGGATAATTTCATCGATGAGTTTGTATTTGTGTAATGCACAGGCGGTGACTGCCATCGCATTGGCAGCTTCATCTGCTTTTTCAGCGCTTTTCCATAAAATAGAAGCGCAACCTTCTGGTGAGATGACAGAATAAATACTATATTGCAGCATTAAAACGCGATCACCGATGCCTATGGCTAAAGCACCGCCAGACCCACCTTCTCCGGTGACCACACATAGTATGGGTGTTTTCAGGCGAGACATGGTAAACAAATTACGGGCTATGGCTTCACTTTGATTGCGTTCTTCTGCATCGATACCCGGGTAGGCGCCAGGGGTATCAATCAAGGTGATAATGGGTAGCTTAAAATGCTCAGCCATTTTCATGAGGCGTAGTGCTTTACGATAGTCTTCCGGTTTTGGCATGCCAAAGTTGCGTTCTAATTTTTCTTTGGTTTGACGACCTTTTTGCTGGCCGATAATCATGACAGGGGTTTCATTTAAACGCGCTAATCCACCGACAATGGCCAATCCTTCTGAAAAATGACGATCCCCAGAGAGTTCATCAAAATCAGTAAAAATGCGGGAGACATATTCTAGAAAATTGGGTCGTAGTGGGTGCCTGGCCATTTGCACAATTTGCCATGGCGTGAGCTTTTCAAAAATGGTTCGCGTGAGTTCTTTGCTTTTGGTTTCTAGGCGTGAGATTTCCTCGTAAATATTTAAATCAGTTTCAACGCCAACGCGTCTTAGTTCTTCGATTTTAGCTTCTAATTCTGCGATGGGGCGTTCAAATTCTAGAAAATTTAAATTCATGATGGTCACTTTTCAACAAATCAGGTTTAAATCGCGTACAGCTTCGCGCTCTTCTTTCAGTTCTTGGATAACGGCTTGTAATTGTTGTTGACCAAAATCATGATGTTTCCATCCAGTTGTGACATCAAATCGACCATTTTCAATGCGGGATGGAAAAGAGAAAATGAGGCCTTCATCGACGCCATATTGTCCTTCTGAATGTGAGGCAACTGAAAAACTTTCACCAGCCGGAGTTTCATGTGTTAATTTGTAAACGGATCGAATGGCTGAGTTAGCGGCAGAAGTGGCGGAAGATGCGCCTCTGGCTTTAATGACTTCTGCGCCACGATTTTGTACAGTGGGTATAAATTCTTGTTGTAACCAAGCTTCTGAAATCATTTGTGTCGCTGGAATGCCATCAATAGTGGCATGATAAAAATCAGGATATTGTTTGGCAGAGTGATTTCCCCATACGACCATATTTTTAATGGCATCTACATTCACTCCGACTTTTTTGGCTAATTGCGCGCGCGCACGATTTTCATCTAGGAGTGTCATGGCATAAAAACGATTTTTAGGGATATCTGGCGCGTTATGCATGGTAATTAGGCAGTTGGTATTACAAGGATTACCCACGACAAACACACGGACGTCGTTGGCGGCATGTTCATTGATGGCTTTTCCTTGTTGGGTGAAAATACTGCCATTAATGGCGAGAAGATCTGAACGTTCCATACCTGCTTTACGAGGCACCGCTCCAACGAGTACAGCCCAGTTGACGCCCTTCATCGCAACGTTCAAGTCATCTGTAATGACTATGTTTTTTAATAGCGGGAAAGCACAGTCTTCTAATTCCATGACGACGCCTTGTAATGCAGTCAGTGCTGCAGGCAGTTCTAGTAAGTGTAATTCTACTTCGGTTTCTGGGCCGAACATGTCGCCTCTGGCAATTCTTGGTAGCATGGCATAACCGATTTGACCTGCTGCACCAGTAATTGCGACTTTCACTGTATTTTTTTGCATTGTTTTGGCTCCTGTAAGTATAGGTTTTGTTTCAATAAGCTAATTTTTGCGTTTTGTGCTTAATTTGATTACCCCTCATCCGCCCTACGGTCACCTTCTCCCCTTGTGGGGAGAAGGAAACAAGAAACATCCGCCTTACGGTCACCTTCTCCCCTTGTGGAGAGAAGGAGGCAATACGCATCCGCCCTACGGGGTAGATTCTCTCACAAAAGAAACAGGAGAGTTGAGTGTTAAATAGTTGATAAATTCCGCGCTGTCCATTTTGCCGACCCGAGTTAAGCGGGTCAGTGGTTTACCCGTGGAGTCTAACATTAGAAAAGTGGGTGGGGCAATGACTTGAAAATGTTGCATCAACTGTTTGTCAATTGCATCATTTTGAGTCACATCTGCTTTGAGTAAAGTAAATTGATTTAATAGCGCCAAGACTTGTGGATCTTTGAACGTCGTTGCTTGCATTTCCTGACAGCTGATACACCAATCAGCATAAAATTCTAATAAAATAGGTTTGTTTGGTATAGAGTTTTTGTCCAACGTAGCTTGAATATCAGCTATTTTTTTAATGGGTGTGAAGGTGATGGCATTGTTTGTATGGGTTTGAGGTGCGGTTGATGGGATATTAGATAAAGGTTGTAAAAGGTTCGTGTTTCCTTGTGCGGCGCCTATGAGCAAGAAAATACTATAGACGAATGCCAGTAATCCTATGCTTTTTAAGATTTTATGCCATCCATGTTGAGATGTTTGGGAAAAAGTACCTAGATAAACCGAGCATCCCATCGATAAACAACCCCAAAGTGCCAGTGTCACGGAGCCAGGGAGTATGCGAGAGAGCATCCAGATGGCCATGCCTAAAAATAATACGCCAAAGATATACTCTAGTGTTTGCATCCATGGCCCTGCTTTGGGTAGCAGTGTTTTGCCAGCCAGTCCTAATAATATAAGTGGGAGTCCCATGCCTAATCCCATGGCGAATAGGGCAACTCCACCGATAGCCGAATTTCCTGTTTGGCTGATATAGCCTAACACACCTACTAATGCAGGTGTGATACAAGGGGATACCATTAACGTGGCTAAACATCCCATGACAGCGACACCAATGTAGTGTCCACTTTTTTGGTGTGAGCGGATATTGGCGATGCGCTCTTCAACATATGCGGGTAATTGAATGGTGTACAGTCCAAAAAAAGAAAGTGCTAATCCTACAAATAATGCGCTGAATAAGGAAATGACCCAAGGCTGTTGGAAAGCGGATTGTAGATTGCCCCCAAGCCATCCGATTAACAAGCCAGCTAGGGCGTAAGTCGTGGCCATACTAAGTACATAGACCATTGATAATTTGAGGGCTTTGCTTTTCAGTACCGTTTTTTGATGTCCCATAATAATACCCGATAAAATGGGTAGCATCGGTAATACACAGGGTGTCAATGAGAGCAAAACCCCAAAGCCAAAAAAAGCAAGTAATAGTCTAAAGATATGGTGTGTGGAGAGTAGGCGAATAAAAGGTTGTTGTTGATTATTTTCGGTATGAACAGTGATCGTATTTTGATTGGGGGAATCAACTGGTGTCACGATGTTCTGGGTAAAATTGACGTTAAAATAACGAGTAATTGGCGGGTAGCAATAGCCAGTTCTAGCGCAGCCTTGATAGTTGACGGATATCCCCATCGTCTTTGAAGTGCTGGGGTCGTTCTCATCCCGATTCGCCATCCTCACATAGGCCCCACTATGCTGCGGTGGCTCATCGTGATGACGCCTACCCATCTCTTTCAAATCCGATGGGGATAGATTTAAGGTTGTCTTTGAAGTGCTGGGGTCGTTCTCATCCCGATTCTGATTCTGATTCGCAATCGGGGGTAGGGGCGCGCTTGTTTTTGGAGTGCTGGGGTCAGGAAAAATGATGGGGACTGAAATGCTCAGGGTATCCGTGTAAATTTGATATTTACCCAATATCTCGTTTTCTTCGGGTTGTCCAGGCGGGGAGAGGATCTGACCGATTTTCGTATAAGCGGAATCATATAGCTGAAAATGGACACGTTCTTTATACAGATAATAACCGGGTTTTATTTGCCATTGAAAATTAAGGGTATCTGGCCCAAAGGTTGTAGCAGTTAGGGTGAAAGCTTGATCTGCAGCAATGGGCTCATCTGAGGGCATATTCGCCAGAATGATTGGGCAGAACAGTAAAAACAGCAGGCTAAAGAGGCGTTTTTTCATAGGGTTGCTGCGTATGCTTTGGTTGATGCAGCATTGTGGGGGTGGTGGAATCTTGAGGTTTTTGTTGATTGCCCGATGATAATTTGATTTGTAATACCACGGCAATGATTATAAAAATAACGCCAATCACGATGTACTTAAAAGCAGGGCGAAATTTCATGCGTATTTTCTCTGTAATTCCCGCTCAAAACGCGGCATTTGCTTCCTGGTTTTAACGCGTTGCTTGAACAAGTTCGCGCTTGCGGCAAAGGGAGAGAGGCGCGCGCTCTCCCTCTCTCCCTTTGCAATCCCCCATGCAGTTGCTAGCTGGATCCCGGTTTTCGCCGGGACGCTTCGCATTTCTATGAACAAATTTTACAAAGAAGCCTTTATTTTAATCACTTTAAAGGATGGCGGGAATTGCTGACGTTTTCTCTAAAAATTCGAAATAATCGCATCTCCAAATTCTGCGCTGCCCAGCAATTGGGCGTCGGGAATCAATCGTTCAAAATCATAAGTGACGGTTTTAGCTTTAATTGCGCCACCAATGCCTTTGATGATTAAATCAGCAGCTTCAGTCCAGCCTAGATGGCGAAGCATCATTTCTGCAGATAAAATCAAGGAACCTGGATTTGCTTTATTGAGTCCGGCATATTTGGGAGCGGTGCCATGGGTTGCTTCAAAACATGCTGTGTTGTCCCCCAAATTGGCGCCAGGTGCAATGCCAATACCGCCGACCTGGGCGGCGAGCGCATCTGAAATATAATCGCCATTCAGATTTAATGTTGCAATCACGCTATAGTCTTCGGGTCTTAATAAAATTTGTTGTAAAAAATTATCCGCAATTACATCTTTGATGATGATATCAGTGCCTGTTTTTGGATTTTTCAGGACATGCCATGGACCTTCAGCGAGTATTTTTGCGCCGAATTTTTCTCTTGCAATCGCATATCCCCATTCTTTAAAAGCACCTTCCGTAAATTTCATAATATTGCCTTTATGAACCAACGTGACCGATGGGCGGTTGTTATCAATCGCATATTGAATGGCTCGGGCGATGAGTCTTTGTGAACCTTGTTGGGAAACAGGTTTAATGCCAACCCCACAATGTTCTGAGAAACGGATTTTTTTGACACCCATGTCATTTTGTAAAAAGTGGATGACTTTGTTCGCTTCAGGGGAGTCAGCTAGCCATTCTATCCCGGCATAAATGTCTTCGGAGTTTTCGCGGAAAATCACCATATTTGTTTTTTCAGGCTGGCGTAATGGGCTAGGTGTGCCTTCAAAATAACGGATAGGGCGCAGGCATACGTATAAATCCAAGCTTTGGCGCATAGCTACATTGAGCGACCGGATGCCGCCCCCGACTGGGGTCGTTAATGGGCCTTTGATGCTCACAACACAGTCGCGTAATATTGCTAGGGTTTCGTCAGATAACCAGATATCATTGCCATATACGCGGGTTGATTTTTCTCCTGCATAAACTTCCACCCATGCAATTTTCTTTTTGCCGCCGTAAGCTTTGGCAACTGCGCTGTCAACTACGTTTCTCATGGGGGGGGTAATGTCTATGCCAATACCATCCCCTTCGATAAAAGGGATAATGGGTTGATCAGGGACATTAAGGGTTAAATCCGCATTTAGCGTAATTTTTTGACCTTCGGTGGGTAGTGTAATCTTAGAGTAAGACATATGATTGCTCCTGGAAAAAATATAAACGATACTATACTCATTCAAACTGAAAATACAGCCTTTTGTATTTTTCAGCAGCAATTTTCGCAAAAAAACGCGTCACTTGCTTTCTGGTTTTAAGGCGTCACTTTTTTCTGTTTCTTCTTGTGGAAGAAGGTTCTCGTATGGTGGATGAGGGCTAAAATGGACGCTAGCTTTCACCGTTACGCTTTACGTTGCTATGAATAACTGATGTTACGCAGTCTGCAAATTCTGAAGCTCAAAATAAGCTTGGCGAGTTGCCTTAAGAAACATCCTTGCCCTTAATGCAAAGTGGTTAATTTTGTGTTTCATATTTAAGCACTCT
>JAURND010000022.1 GCA_030830425.1 Gammaproteobacteria bacterium | reverse complement strand
CGAGGTAAACCCGCAGTAACACTTATCCCTGATAAAGCTTATCAACGCTTTGTAAATCAGTTAGGGCCGTTGTGGACGCAAGTAACCGCTTTGCCGATTCATGCTAAAGCCTTATTTGCAGCGTTTGCCGCTTGTGGCAACCATGATAGAGACTCGGCTTTTGCGCTTTTGAATAATATTTCTCGCTCATCAGGCGGTAAAGAATTAGATTTTAATGGTACCGATCAGTTATTAGCTAAATATTATAATTCAAAATTAGTCATTCGAGTGCTACAACGACATGCTTATGTCACAACGATTTTTATGTCCATGATGGAATTAGCCCGCACAGATGGTGTTTTTGCCACTAGCGAATTTTTATGGCTAAAACCGCTAGATAGAAGGCTATGGTATGTCTTAAATACAGTCGGTCGATATACTTCTGTTTCTGAAGTATCAGGCCCCTATGCTCACTGGCTTGCGGAAAAAAAATGGGGTGGCCCTTTGCGAACCCCTATGATGGATGAAGCAATCAAAGCTATGGAGTCTGCATTGGCTGATATATTGTATGAACCTGAAGAGACTTAGACATGAGCGCAAAACAACTTCCCCTTATTGATTAATCATCAGGATTATCCCCCTATGTCGCTTGGCCCTGCTCACTCCCCCATCAAAAAAGCAGTTTTTCCCGTCGCTGGTATGGGTACTCGTTTTTTACCCGCAACCAAGGCAAATCCTAAAGAAATGCTACCCATTGTAGATAAACCCTTAATCCAATATGCGGTAGAAGAAGCCATGATGGCTGGCATCACTGAACTCATTTTTGTGACCAGTTCCAGCAAGCGCTCTATCGAAGATCATTTCGATTCGAATTATGAGTTAGAAGCCAAGCTAACAGAGCAAGGTCGTCATGATTTACTCGATATTATCAGAAACATTATCCCTGCAGGCGTCTCTTGTGCTTATGTGAGACAAACGCATCCTCTTGGTTTAGGGCATGCGATTCTTTGCGCAAAACCCTTAGTATCTAACGAACCTTTTGCAGTACTCCTTGCAGATGATTTAATTGAAGACCCTGCTAAAAGCTGCTTAAAGGGCATGTTGTCGCACTATAATACACATGGCTGCACCGCTAGCATCATCGCTATAGAGCCTATCGCCATCGAGGAATCTAAAAAATATGGGATTGTTGACATCTCTCCTGAAAATAAAATTTCTGGAAAAATCAGCCATATTATTGAAAAACCTTTACCGGCAGATGCGCCTTCTAATCTAGCCGTTGTGGGGCGATATATTTTAACGCCGCGTATTTTTGATATGCTAGAAAGCACGCAAATGGATACGCGTGGGGAAATTCAATTGACGGATGCGATTTCCAGACTGCTCTGTGAGGAATCGGTATACACTTACCGCCTACAAGGTAAGCGATATGACTGTGGTAGTAAATTAGGTTATCTGCAAGCAACCATTGAGCAGGCGCTCAAACATCCTGAATTAGGCGAAGAATTTAAAGCTTACTTATATCATCTCTTACATGAAAAAAAACTTTGCGATTGATGCTAACAGCAATTCTTGCTCAAAATGCCGAATTTGCTTCCTGGTTTTAACGCGTTGCTTGAATAAGTTCACGCTTGCGACGAAGGGAGAGAAGCGCCGTCTCCCCTTTCGTAATCCAGCATGCGGTTGCCAGCAATGAGGGTGATTTCTACGAAAAAATTTCACAAGGAAGCCTTAGTGTTAAGCACTTTAAAGCACAGTGAAAATTGCTCTGATTCTAATGACCATATTGCAGCAGCACCTGCGTTTTGGTTCATTTTCAAACAAGATGATATGCTACTGCAAACCATTGATCATCAATTATGTTTGCCAAAGTTCACAAATCTCTTTTTTATTTCATCCGCACAAACACCCCTCTATTTAGGCACTTATGAAGAAACCCCCTGTTATGCCCTGGAAATCCATGAAAAAATTCATAGAGAAATCAATTGGCCTCTGAAAAATATCGCTTTTCATGCGCTAAAACTCACTTCAATTTTTCAGAACGAATTATTATGGTGCATGGCCAGTCGAGCTAAACAGCGATTATTTTGGGATAAAATGAGCCAATTTTGTGGTTATTGTGGCAATCCGATGATTCATCACAAAAAAGAGCCGGCCAAATGGTGTAACCATTGCAACAAGATGCTATTTCCTCGCATTTCTCCTGCCGTATTAGTGTTGGTACATAAAAACAATCAAATTTTGATGGCACGTTCTCATCATTTTCCAGATGGCATTTACAGTATACTTGCAGGTTTTGTAGAGCAAGGAGAAACTTTAGAACAAACAGCCCACCGAGAAGTCTATGAAGAGGTCGGTATCACTATCAAGAATTTACAATATTTTGGCTCTCAACCTTGGCCATTTCCTGATAACTTGATGATTGGTTTTTTTGCGGAATATGAAGCTGGAGAAATCGATAGAGATCCGATTGAAATTGAAGATGCTGCATGGTTTAGTGTAGATAATTTACCCTCTTTCCCAAACCCGTTGAGTTTATCGCGACGGATGATTGATGCGTTTGTTGCTAACCAGTAAGCGGGTTTAGCCCCTCTTATGCACACTACAAGACTCTTCTCCTCAAAATGGGTAGAAAATTTTGCTAAGCTACCAATTCAAAATCACCTTTCCTGAATTACCAGAACGCATGACTGAAAAAGCTTCCTCAAATTGATCTGCTGGAAAATGATGTGTGATGATAGGTGCAATATTCAGGCCACTTTGCAATAAGCTGGCCATTTTATACCAAGTTTCAAACATCTCTCTTCCATAAACACCCTTCAACAACAAGCCTTTAAAAATGACCAGATTCCAGTCAATGGTAATCGGTTCTGGTGGAATTCCCAAAGTAGCGACGCGGCCACCATGATTCATCGCGGTCAACATATCTCCAAAAGCCTTACCATTTCCGGACATCTCTAAACCCACATCAAATCCTTCTTGCATCCCCACTTGAGCCATCACAGTTGAGAGTGATTCTTGGGTGACATTAACCGCTTTGGTCACGCCCATTTTTTCAGCTAATGCTAATCGATAAGGGTTTATATCTGAGATGACAACAAAACGTGCACCTACATGTTTAGCCACAACGGCTGCCATAATACCAATAGGACCTGCGCCGGTAATCAAGACATCTTCACCAACTAAATCAAATGAAAGCGCTGTATGCACAGCATTACCTAGCGGGTCGAGAAAAGAAGCGATATCATCAGAAATAGCAGCTGATAATTTAAAAACATTCACGGCGGGTAAACGCAAATATTCTGCAAAACATCCAGGACGATTCACACCAATGCCTTCTGTGTTTCGACATAGATGACGTTTACCTGCTCGACATTGTCGGCAATGTCCACAAGTGATATGCCCTTCTCCTGATACACGATCGCCTATTTTTAAACCCGTCACCGCCATCCCTATTTCAACAATTTCACCCACAAACTCATGTCCGATAGCCATCGGAACTGGAATCGTCGATTGCGCCCAATGATCCCATTGATAAATATGCACATCGGTACCACAAATGGCAGTCTTGTGAATTTTAATCAATACATCATTACGGTCTATCTCTGGCATGGGTATATCACTCATCCAAAGACCTGGTTCTGCTTTTAATTTACAAAGTGCTTTCATTAAAGAATCCTATTCAGATTGTCATAAAAAATGTAGCAACGCCCAGCGCCTCTAAAAGGAAGCCTTTATTTTAATCACTTTAAAGAGTAGTGGGAATTGCTGACATTACCCCTTTGAGCGACTTAGAAAAAGAGGCGGTAATTTTCGCATTCACCAAACTGCCAATACTGGGCACTATTTGATTTGGTGCTATTTCGATATTGACGACACGATTATTATCCGTACGTCCACAAATCTGCGTCTTTGGATATTTGGCAGCAGGACCTTCGATCAATACTGGTTGAATGGTACCTAACATGCGATCGCTAATTTGATTACCTTGTAAGGTTAGTCGATTTTGTAAAATCGCCAGTCGCTGTTTTTTAACGTCAAGCGGCACATCATCGGGCAATTGTGCTGCCGGTGTACCGGGGCGTTTACTGTATAAAAAGCTAAACGAATGGTCAAATCCGATCTCATAAATGAGATCCATAGTGGCTTGAAAATCTTTTTCCTGTTCTCCAGGAAAACCGACAATAAAATCTGAGGTTAAGCTAATATCAGGACGTATTTTACGTAGCTTTCGAATTTTGGATTTAAATTCTAAAACAGTGTAACCCCGCTTCATGGCAGCTAAAATCGTGTCAGATCCGCTTTGTACCGGTAAATGCAAATGATTGGCTAATTTAGGGACATCTGCAAAGACTTCAATGAGCGCCTCAGAAAAAGCCAATGGGTGTGAAGTCGTAAAACGAATGCGTTCAATACCTTCGATCACATCCACGTAACGAATTAACAGCGCCAAATCAGCGAACTCGCCATTATGACGGAGCCCTCGATAATCATTGACATTCTGTCCTAATAAGGTCACTTCACGCACGCCCTGCTCTGCTAACTTTGCGATCTCAAAAATCACATCATCAAATGGGCGACTAATTTCTTCTCCACGCGTGTAAGGAACAACACAAAAACTACAATATTTACTGCAACCTTCCATGATAGAAACAAAAGCAGTCATGCCTTCTGCTTTAGGATCCGGCAATCGATCAAATTTTTCAATCTCAGGAAAAGAAACATCGACTACGGATTGTTGAGTTGCATGACGCGCCGCAATCATTTCAGGTAGTCGATGTAAAGTCTGAGGACCAAAAATTAGATCTACATAAGGGGCTCGCTTTAAAATCGATTCACCTTCTTGACTGGCCACGCATCCACCCACGCCAATAATCACGTTAGGGTTTCGAATTTTCAAAGGACGCCAGCGCCCTAAATCTGAAAATACTTTTTCTTGCGCTTTTTCGCGCACAGAACAAGTATTCATCAGCAATATGTCGGCCTCTTCAGGAATATCTGTCAGCGTAACCTGCATATGGGCTCTCAAGATATCTGCCATCTTGGTTGAGTCATATGCATTCATCTGACAACCATAAGTCTTGATGTACAATTTCTGCTGGATCATGTATTCTTTCGCGCTGTAAGTTAGACTGTATCAATAGTTAATGAATAAACCTCAATTATGCTAGATTTTAATGTGAGAATCTATACTGCTCGCACTTGAAAGTGAGAATCTTTATGTGTCTGCTTTTTTGATACGAGCAGTATCATCTATTTGAATTTAAGGGGGCAGCAAAACACTTCCCCCTTAAAAAACCCCCTGGTTTTGTCTCACTTTCAGGGAGAACGAGTATATACTGCGCTTTTTCGGCTATTTTTTTCACCAAACTTGACTAAAATCTGACCGTTTATGCCAGTTTTTGTGTGGTGGTGAATAGTTACAAAAAAACAAGTGATACATTAAAACAAGGAAGCAAGTTCCGCATTTTTGGCGGGAACTGCGATGATCATCTTAGCGATAACGTAATTCAATTAAGCGATTTTTAGGATAGACGACGATATCTGCTTTTTTGCCCGCTTGTAAATTGACATCTCGTAAAATATCGGCCAATGGCATGTTAGCCGCATAAACAGCCACTAATACCGGAATAGTCGGTTTTTTTCCTACCGCACGAAATTTGTAATTAGCGGCATTGGCCAGCTTTAATACCAATGGTTCAACAGGGCCTGTCCAATCTACCGATGATAAACCACCCAATCCCATGCGATCTGCATCAATGGGTTGCCCTAATTTAGCCTTAGGGGAAGACACTTTTTCAATAGCAGCCAGTTGATTGAGCGATTCACTGGTAGAAATCGCGACTTCTGCAAGTTTTAATTGCGCTTTTTGCACACCCTTATCGACCGAATAATCACCAGTAGCGCCTGAAGATTCAGTGTAGCGGATCATGCCATCATTGACTTTGGATGCACATGCACTCAACGTTAAACATAAGAGAGTTAGTATAATGAGTTGACGTTTCATATCTATATCCTGAGTAACGCTTACATCTTGCGACTTATTCGCGGCATTTAGGGGAAAAACTGTATCCGGCAAACAAGTCGCAGGACGTTGTATACACATTCAACCTGAAGGTACTGTCTTTCTCACCTTCAGGTTGAGACAAAACCATGGGGTTTTTTAAGGGGGAAGTGTTTTGCTGCCCCCTTAAATTCAAACAGTTTATACTG
>JAURND010000021.1 GCA_030830425.1 Gammaproteobacteria bacterium | reverse complement strand
TTATACTGCTCGTATCAAAAAAGCAGACACATCAAGATTCTCACTTTCAAGTACGAGCAGTATATACTCGTCTCACTTCAATGTGAGACAAAATCAGGGGGGGTTCGCGAAGCGTCCCGACGAAGGTCGGGATCCATGCCCCCTTAAATTCAAATAGATCATACTGACACTGGCATCAATACTCACGCAAAATGCCGAAAACCATACTCAGATAAGCGATCAGAATAACCTAAAAGATGCAGATCTAAATTTTCCTTGATCTCTCCAACGCAATAGCAAGTCATTTTCTCTTTCTTTAACTTATCAAGAAGATAGCTTTCCTCTTGAGGCGGAACGGTAAAACAAAGTTCGTAATCGTCTCCTGCCGTTAGCGCTAATTTAATCGCTTCTTTTGGGGGGCAATGTTTTTTGAGTTCGCTTGAAAGTGGAATTTGCGACACCCAAATCTCAGCGCCTACCTGGGCCGCTTTTAATATGTGACTCAGATCAGCGAGAAACCCATCCGAAATATCGATAGCGCTACTGGCTGACCCCCGAAGCAACATGCCTAATTTTACTTGTGGTACTGGTCTATTTAAGCCCCGCAATGCATGCTCACGAGCTTTCTTGGGTAAAATAATTTTTTTAGATACCACCTTTAAACCCAAACCTGCATCACCCAAAGTTCCACTGACATAAATTTTATCACCAGGCTTTGCGCCATGCCGATAGAGTGCTTGATGCGAGGGAACAAAACCATGAGCTTGAATGGTAATACTGAGGGGACCTTGAGTAGTATCACCCCCAATTAATTGCATATTAAATTGATTGGCCAAGAAAAATAATCCTTCGGAAAATTTATCTATCCACGTAATATCAATACTTGGCATGGTCAGCGCCAGAGTTAGCCAAGCCGGTTCTGCCCCCATTGCGGCTAGATCACTTAAACTAACTGCCAATGATTTAAAGCCGATATCATCGGCATTTATTTTAGGTGAAAAATGAACCCCTTCTACGAGAGTGTCCATTGAAAAAACCAATAACTGATCTTTATTCACTTTCAGTAAAGCCGCATCATCACCAATACCCATGATCACATCAGAACGAACCCTTGATTTTTGTTTAAAATAATTTTCGATGATATGAAACTCATCTATGCTTGAATTTGATAATTTTTCAAAAATCATAGTTGTTTTCCAAAAAGTAAAAATGATCCATAGGGCCACATCCAGAGCCGACTTTCAAGGTCGCAGAAGCATCAATGGCTTTCGGGAGTCCTGAGGGATTAAATTTAATTCATCAAGAAATTTAATTTTTAATGAAGCCGGCCCTTGAGCTAATTTTGAGGCTTTCTGCGCACAAATCCCATAAAAAGCAGTGGCTAATACACTGGCATTAAATCTATTTTTCTCTACAGCATGAAAGGCTCCTACTACTGCAGAAAGCAAACAGCATATTGTTTTAAAAAACCAGTACCTTCAAGTAAGAGCGGTATATTCGGTTGAATTTAAGGAGGAAACATGGCTCTCGAGCTTCGTCAAGATGCTTCGCGAAAACACTCTGATTTTATCTCACTCCAAAAGTGTAAAAGCAAGTCTATTGAAGTGAAATGTGTATGGTTTACTTGGCAGGAGAAAAATTTCATGTCATATTTTGATCAACAATTCCCGCTGCCCTTTATAGCGCCTAAAACAAAGGGTTTCTTGTAAAATCTATTCATAGAAATAACCCACATTGCTGGCAACCGCATGGGGGATTGCCAAAGGGGAAACGGCGCTTCTCCCCCTTGGCCGCGAACGTAAGCTTATTCAAGCGACGCGTTAAAACAAGGAAGCAAGTTTCGCGTTTTGAGCGGGAATTGCTGTATTTTGATGATACTTTTGGGAGATATACATATGACAGATTTACAGATCAAACATCATAAACTGATTATTTTAGGTTCAGGTCCTGCTGGATATAGCGCTGCTGTTTATGCTGCGCGCGCTAATCTAAAACCATTATTAATCACCGGCATGGAACAAGGCGGACAACTAATGACCACCACAGACGTCGACAACTGGCCTGGTGATGCGGAAGGTTTACAAGGGCCCGCTTTAATGGCGCGTATGCAAAAACATGCGGCACATTTTGGCACCGACATTCAGTTTGATCATATTATGTCAGTAAATTTAAAGCAGTCCCCTTTTTATCTCAAAGGTGATAATTGTGAATATACAGCGGATGCTTTAATTATTGCTACTGGTGCCTCTGCCATCTATTTAGGTTTGCCATCGGAGCAGGCGTTTATGGGTAAAGGTGTTTCTGGTTGTGCCACTTGTGATGGTTTTTTCTATAAAAATCAACCCGTTGCTGTTATAGGCGGAGGAAATACGGCCGTGGAAGAAGCACTTTATCTATCCAATATTGCGTCACATGTGACGGTGATACATAGACGCGATACTTTTAGAGCTGAAAAAATACTTGTAGCACGTTTAATGGAAAAAACAAAAACGGGAAATATCACCATATTATGGAATCATGTCTTAGAAGAAGTCTTAGGTAATGATGCTGGTGTGACGGGTTTAATCGCTAAAAATGTACTCGAGCAACAAACACAAACTTTAAATGTACAAGGTGTTTTTATTGCCATTGGGCATAAACCAAATACTGATTTATTTCAAAATCAACTAGACATGAAAAATGGATATATTATCGTTAAAAGTGGTATTGCTGGCAATGCTACCGCCACTAGTATCCCTGGCGTTTTTGCAGCAGGTGATGTTGCAGATTCCATTTATCGTCAAGCGATTACCTCTGCAGGAACCGGTTGCATGGCGGCTTTAGATGCTGAAAAATATTTAGGGTAGCCAGACGTTAAAACAAAGAACAAAATTCGGTTCAAAATACTGATTCTTGCATCTTTAAAGTGAGCATCTTTTCGGTATTTGGCTTTTTTGATACGAGCAATACGCATTGACTTTTAAGGGGGCAGCATGGATCCCGACCGTCGTCGGGACGCTTCGCGCCCCCTGATTTAGCACTTATGTGGCTTAAGCACACGGCCATTTAAATGCTTAATCCCTCATCCGCTCTACGGGCACCTTCTCTTTGAAAAAAAGAAGACAAAAGGAAAAAACAACTAAACAGCCCCTTTTTACTTCAAGGAGAGAAGAAAAAAATAAGCGCGAAATTTAAAACAAGGCTTTTAAACGGATAGTTTCTTCTCGGCCTGCACCAGTGGATATGAGGGCGATAGGAACTGCTAATAATGTTTCAATTCGTGTTAAGTAAGCTTGGGCATTTTTGGGAAGGTCTTCCCAGTGTTGAATGCCTTGAGTACTTTGTTGCCAGCCTGGTAAGATTTCATAAATGGGTTCGCAAAGGCTGAGTTGCTCATTTTCTAATGGCGGGGTGGTGACTATTTGACCTTCGCAGCGATAAGCCACACAAATTTTTATGGTTTCAAATGTATCTAAAATATCCAATTTAGTTAGACATAAAGAAGAAAAGCTGTTGATTTGTGCCGAACGCTTCATTGCTACCGCATCAAACCATCCGCATCGTCTGGGTCTGCCTGTGTTAGAGCCAAATTCATGTCCGCGTTGTGCCAATATTTTCCCTTGCTCATCGCTGAGTTCAGTGGGAAATGGGCCTGCACCTACGCGAGTTGTATAGACTTTTAATAATCCCAATACTTCATCTAAATATAAAGGGCCAAAACCACTGCCTGTGGCTGCAGTGCCGGCGACTGTATTAGAAGAAGTGACATAAGGATA
>JAURND010000020.1 GCA_030830425.1 Gammaproteobacteria bacterium | reverse complement strand
CTGCAATTGCAGCCGGCGTAAATCCTAACTGAAGCTGTGTCTGTATTAATGTGCGCTCACTTAAAGTGATATGCGTGTATTTTTTTGTCATTCAACATTCTCTCATAAAAGAATGTTGCACTTGGAGTTAGAGCGCGCTGTGGCCGCTAAAATCCAAGGTTTTAAATTAGACTAAATTTGATTAAAATATGATTGACTATGATCCGTATTGGCGTATATTTTAGAGAAATGAGCCTATCTAAAAAAAATCCGAACAAATACTCTTTATTTACACAAAGAGAATCCCAATGTCTTCATTATGTGGTTGAGTGTAAAACGCTGGCACAAATGGCTGAATCTTTGAAGGTGCAGGAAAGCAGCGTTTCTTTTTATCTCAATAGTATTAGCAAAAAACTAGCGTTATTGAGTACACAGAAAAACAGACTGAATGAAGATGTGCATAACGCGGAAATTCATCAATAATAGACTTCTTTTTACTCGATTCGGCTATTTTTTTCACCAAACTTGACTAAAATATGACCGTTTATGCCAGTCTTTGTGTAGTGGTGAATAGTGACAAAAAAGCTTTTAAAGGAGGTGGGAATCGCTGAGTGCTTAGTATTCTACTTTTACGGGTACAAAACTGCTTAAAGTAGATAATAGCTCATTGGTTAATTTTAGCTGCCACTCCTGGCCAAGTTGCAAATGTGCATTCACGCCTTCATGCCAATAATCAATGATAATGGGGCAGGTGCCTCCGCAAAAGGGGGCGATGGTTTCTTTAAGAACAGCAAAAAAATTGGCATCAATTTGAGCTTGATGTAAGGTGAGTCGCAGATATTTTGCATATTTTTCTCGCGCTTGATTTAGGTGCTGCACTTCTCTGGCAATAAATTTATGCTGCTCTGTATATTCATCGAAGCTGACTTCGCCTGCGACAATCAGCAAATGATCTTTCACTAAAAGCTCGCGTACTTTTTCATAAACATCAGAAAAAACAGCCACATCAATTTGTGCGGTACGATCATCTAGCGTGAGAAAAATAGCGCGTTTACCGGATTTGGTTTGTACGCTACGCAAAGCAATGACATAGCCGGCAATGGTCACCAGTTTTTCAGATTTAGTTTTGTCTGCGTAATTTTTTTTGGTCGCATAGGTATTTTGAGGTGCTGTTTTTAATTGCTGGATGGGGGTGGTAAAGTTGGCTAATTCGGCTTCGTATCGCGTAATAGGATGACCAGAGATGTACCAACCTAATACGGATTTTTCGCCCGCTAGTCTTTCTTCATCTGACCAAGCATTTTTGGCGACATAGTTGATTTGGCTTGTGCTGGTTTTTTCGCCCCCATCATCTTGAAAGCCCCACAAATCCATCTGCCCTCTTGTTTTGGTTTGGTGATGTTGTTCTGCATTTTTTAGGGCCAGATCAATAGAGCCGATGAAAGATGCGCGCGCGATACCCATCGCACTTGAGGTGTGTGGATTGTTGTTATCTTCATTCAATATGTTTACAGCAGGCGCGCCATCTGTCACTGTTTCATATTGAAGATATTTTTCTAATGCTTTTAAGCCTAATGGGTATGTTTCAAAAATATCCATCGCACCAGCGCGAATCAAGGCTTCCAATACTTTTCGATTGACCTTGCGTGTATCCAATCGTTGGCAAAAATTAAATAAATCCGTATAAACGCCGTGTTTTTCTCGGTCATCTATGATGAGCGCTACGGCAGCCTGTCCTACTCCTTTAATGGCACCTAAGCCATATAAGATTTCACCAGCTTTGGAAACAGTAAAATAATATTGGCAGGTATTGATGTTGGGCGGCAAAATGGTTAAACCCATTTTTTTAGTATCTGCGATAAAATGGACGACTTTTTCAGTTTTATCCATATCAGAGGATAAAACTGCAGCCATAAATTCAGCGGGATAATGCGCTTTTAACCAAGCAGTTTGATAAGTGATTAATGCGTAAGCGGCAGAATGTGATTTATTGAAACCGTAATCTGCAAACATTTCCATCAAATTAAATACGGAATTGGCAATGTTTACATCAATACCTTGTTGTTCTGCGCCATTGACAAAGAGAGAGCGTTGTTTTGCCATCTCTTCTGGTTTTTTCTTACCCATGGCGCGCCGTAAAATATCTGCACTGCCCAGCGTATAACCGCCCATGACTTGTGCAATTTGCATCACTTGTTCTTGATATAAAATAACCCCATACGTAGGTCGCAAAATGGGTGCTAATAAAGGATGCGGATAAATCACTTCAGCGCGTTTATGTTTACGATTGATAAAATCATCGACCATGCCAGATTGTAAAGGCCCTGGACGATAGAGCGCGACCAACGCCACAATATCGTCGAAACTATTCGGCTGCAAACGACGCACCAGATCTTTAATCCCGCTAGACTCTAATTGAAAAATTGCAGTGGTTTCGCAGGTTTTTAATAGATCAAAAGCGGCTTCGTCGTTCAAAGGTAATTTTAGTAAATCAATGGGGGATTCTTGCTGTGTTTGACGTCGGGCATTAATCGCGGTTATCGCCCAATGCATAATGGTTAATGTGCGCAATCCTAAAAAGTCAAACTTGACTAATCCCACATCTTCCACATCATTTTTATCAAGTTGCGTGACGCAATTTGTGCTGCTTGGTTCGCAATACAGCGGTGTGAAATCCGTGAGCACAGAAGGAGAAATCACCACGCCGCCGGCATGTTTCCCAGCACTTTTGGGCACGCCTTCTAGTTTCATCCCTAAATCAATGAGCGTTTTGACCTCGTCTTCTGCTTCATATCGAGCAGCCAATTGAGGTTCATCTTTTAATGCTTTGGTGAGCGTTACCCCTAATTCAAATGGAATTAATTTGGCAATTTTATCGACAAATCCATAAGGGTATCCTAATACACGGCCCACATCGCGAATCACTGCACGCGCGGCCATTTTTCCGTAGGTGATAATTTGTGCGACACTGGCACGGCCATATTTTTCAGTAACATAATCAATGACGCGATCTCGACCTTCCATACAAAAGTCGATATCAAAATCGGGCATCGAGACACGTTCAGGATTTAAAAAACGCTCAAATAATAAATCATGTTGAATCGGGTCTAAGTCGGTGATATTTAACGCGTAAGCGACCAAAGAACCTGCACCTGAACCTCTGCCTGGGCCAACAGGGATATCATTGACTTTAGACCAACGAATAAAATCAGCCACGATCAAAAAATAACCCGGAAATTCCATTTTTAAAATGGTTTCTATCTCTAGTGTTAAACGGGCCTCATAAAGAGTAACGTCAACATCAGGGTTATCTTGCAAGCGTTTTTTTAAGCCTTTTTGGCATTCAGCGCTAAAAAATTCATCTGCGGTAGTGTCTGTAGGGATAGGAAAATTCGGTAAAAAACTTTTGCCTAAAGTGAGTGTTAAGTTGCAACGTTTTGCAATTT
>JAURND010000019.1 GCA_030830425.1 Gammaproteobacteria bacterium | reverse complement strand
GCCTTGTCTGGGTTCTACTTGACTCAAAGGGATCGCCAATAAAGCGAGTATTAGTGCTGATAAAGGTAGCGAAATTCGCCATTGTAATTCTGCTTGTAGTACGCCATTACCATGTCTATTTTTTAACAACTGATGGATGCTCATGGTATCTGCGCGTTTTTCTGGGGGAATCGCATCTTTTTGGATACGTACGCCATAGTCTTGGTAGCGTATGATTTGATAACTCGGGTTGCCAGGTGCGCCTTGGTAACGATAGCCATCTTGTAGCACCATAAAACGATCACGGGTTTGTGTATCAATCATCTGGTAGCCACCTTTAGCGACGACGATATCCCAAATGGGTTCTCCGGTAGCGGTCATAGAAAGATCATGATGAGCCACAAAAATATTTTTTAGGGTTTTATGATCCCTCGATAATTTTTCCGCATAAAATACCAAGTCACCGTTAAGTAGCGGGACAAATTGATCTGCAGCAATCATTTCTAGTGGAGATGCGCTAGCAGCATCTGTGAGAATGTGGCGCTTATAAGTTTCTATATTCGGTTGAACATATAACGTTAAAACAGCTGTTACGATCGCGATTACTGCAGAGAATGTGAGTGTGATGCCGGTGAGTTGTGCTTTGCTAAATCCGCATGACCATAACACAATCATTTCTCGATCTGCATACAAGCGGCCATACGCCAAAAGTATGCCAATATAAAGTCCCAAAGGCAGCAAGATCGGCAACAATAACGGCATTTGCAGCGAAACGATTTGCATAACGGTATGCAAGGGCATTACACCGGCAGCTGCTTGTGTTAAATAATGGACAAATTGGTTGCTGATGAGCAAAACCAATAGCACAGATGTGCTGGCTAGCAATGTGCCATAAACTTCTTTAGCGAGGTAACGGAAGATGATCACACTGAATATTTCCTTAATTTATACCACTCTTACTTGAAGGTACTCGTTTTTAAAGCAATATGCTGAAAAAAATGCTATTGGAGTAAGAACGGTATAACTTGTTGAATTTAAGGGGGGCAGCATGGATCCCGAACTTCGTCGGGACGCTTCGCGAAACCCCCCCTAGTTTTGTCTTATCATTGAAAATACAAAAAGCTGCATTTTCAATTTAAAGGAGTATACATTCGATTCCGCAGTTTTTGGTGTGAATCAGCGTCAGATTACCGGAAAAGCTCATGTTAGCGTTGGATGTGCCATCTAAAATTATGTCATTCCCGCGCAGGCGGGAACTCATCCATGTTTGGCAAGCAGTTTTAGAAAAATTTTGTCTCTCTCCGCTTGCTTGATCCTAAAGCGTCTTAAATAACTGCCATGCGGGGATAGATTCCCGCCTTCGCGGGAACGACAATTCCATTTTTTGCGCATCACCCTAAAATAGGTATTGTTAACAACTAGCGGCAAAAACTCCGGAATCGAGTATACAGCAATTTCCGCTTAACATGGGGAGCTTGCTGCCTGGTTTTAACGCATCGCTTAGAACAAGACGGTGCTCGCGGTTAAGTTTGCCAATCGATTTGTGGACACTGCATTTGACGCAGCAATGCGTTTGTTTTGGAAAAATGTCGGCATCCAAAAAAACCGCGATGCGCAGATAGCGGAGAAGGATGTACCGTTTTTAAAATATGATGACGCGTGGTGTCTATTTGCTTTATTTTGCTTTGCGCGTGCGCGCCCCATAATAAAAAAATGAGCCCCTGTCGGTGATCATTTAATTGCGCGATCACTTTATCTGTAAATTTTTCCCAACCAATCTTCGCATGCGAATGCGGTTTACCCGCTTCTACCGTCAGTACTGTATTTAATAATAACACACCTTGTTTTGCCCAGCTTTCTAAACAACCATGATTGGGTATAGGGTTCCCTAAATCTTGATATAAGGCTTTGAAGATATTTTTGAGTGAGGGCGGCGTGGTAACACCCGGCTTTACTGAGAAACAAAGACCATGCGCTTGGTGAGCGCCATGATAAGGATCTTGCCCCAAAATCACGACTTTCACAGCTTCAAAGGGGGTATATTTGAAGGCGTTAAAGATATCGGTATGCTGAGGATAAATGATTTTTCCTGCTAATTTTTGCGCGTTGATGAAATTTAAAGTGGCTTGAAAATACGGCTGTTTTTTTTCATCCGACAGCAGATTCTGCCAAGTTTGAGTGGTTTTTGCGTGCTGTTTTATCATCCAACGAGTTTATACTAGAAAGCAGATACTGAAAACTGGATAGTAGGTAGGCTAGCAAGTTCCGCGTTTTGAACGGAAATTGCTGAAGATTTTTTTAGATCACCCTCTCCTATGGGAAGAGGGGATAAAAGCGCATGCTCACATAGTTGGTTATGGCTAACAAAACCCAAATTTTAAAAAACGATCAGCATTCAACCGCCATCGGTTTGTTCGGAGGAACCTTCGATCCATTTCACTGTGGTCATCTGAAAGTTGCAACCTGTGTTTATGAACAGCTTGGGCTCAAGCAAATTTATGTAATTCCCACGGCTCAACCTTTATTACGAAAGGCACCTGTAGCGAGCACCAAACATCGTTTGGCGATGCTTGAATGCATAGCGGCGGATTATCCATGGATGGTGATTGATGATCGAGAAATTAAGCGCGGTGGATTTTCTTACACGCTACAAACGGTCACGGCTTTGCGGCAAGAAATGCCAGATACGCCGCTGTGCTTTTTAATGAGCATCGACCAGTTTGCACAGTTTGATGCGTGGTATGCGTGGGAAAAAATAATCGATAAGGTGCATGTGGTGGTGACAAATCGGGCGGGATATTCTTTTTCACCTAATGCAACGATTCAAGCGTTATTGAAACAGCGCCAAACTCATGAAATAAAAATGTTGCATCAAACTTTGGGGGGATTGGTTTTTTTTCAGCAGATTGACTCCCCTGCTGTATCTAGCACTGATATTCGCACGCAGTTAAACCTTAATCCATCCGCATGCCCACCGACATTACCCGAAAATATTTATCGTTATATACGACAATATGGGTTATACGGCTAGCGTGCAGATGGGATAGGTCAGTATGTCGGTTTCTTTCAGAGACTTGAGCCGCTTCTTGGACTAAGTGAAGCATCATCATCGGCTGAAGAGCCTGGCGGAGAAACAGAAACAGGAACAGGAGTAGGAGCAAAACATTCGCTTGGCGGATTTAAGGCAGAAAAACTTTGACCAGTAGCATCGGCAACACATTTCTGTGTTCTTTTTTCGCATTCTCTTTTAAAGTCGGCGGTTTCAATGTCTAAGTGCAACAGGATCAAGTTTATCTGCCCAGTAAGCTTTAAAGTCAAAAGCGCCTTCAGGAAGAAACAATTCAG
>JAURND010000002.1 GCA_030830425.1 Gammaproteobacteria bacterium | reverse complement strand
CCACTATACAAAGATTGGCATAAACGGTCAGATTTTAGTCAAGTCTGGTGTAAAAAATGGCCGAAAAAGCGCAGAGTATACTCGCCTCACTTTAATGTGAGCATTTTAACGGGATTTTTTCCGCCAAAATTGGCAAAATATGCCCGTTTGCTCATTATGCTGAATGGTTACCTCAAGAATTAGGCACTAAAGCACGGAGAGAATTGCTGTGTAAATAATAATACAATTGATCTAGAATGTCTTTTTGCATGCCTTCGACAGAGACATCCATCTGATTATTCGTCGTAATGACTTGATTTTGGCCTATGATGATATTTCGGGAAGCTGCCAATCTAAATGGACCGAATACAACTTTCCCAGTTTGATTGATCAACTTAAAAGTCACCGCATAATTTAAGGTATAGACACGTGTCAGACTGCTTTGACTGGTGGCCATATTTGAATCAGGCAGCTCTGGCCTAGAAGCAACTAACGTCAATGGCGCTTGTTGTGGCGATTCAACCAGTTTAATTTCTTGGGCGCGTAGAGAACGGCGTAAATTTGCCGTGAAAGAATCATAGGGTGCATCTGGCTGTAAATATAAGATGCGTAACTGTTCAGGTAGCGTTTGTTGTCCGCGCAACCCAAAACCACAAGCAGTCAGTTGGCTGAAAAAAAATATCAAACAGCAAGTATCCATTAAGCGCTTCATCATTTTTATTCGCTTTTTCATACCCCGTCAGCTTGCTGCGGGGGTTTTTATGTTAATCGGCGTACATAATGAATGAAATCAGCCAGATTCTTATTTAATCGATCTTGCAATCCACTATCCTTGAGTTCTCCATTCTCGATGAATGCTTCTTGAGCCAGCGCTAAAGAAAACATGTCTGAAAACACATAACTGCCGCAAGCTTCTAGCGGAATACGAGTTGCCCATAACCCCCGATTTCCACCGACGACAGACATCGCTGCTGACATCAATAAAATCGGCTTAGCTTTCCATGGCATCGGTTTTTGACGAGATACCCAGTCAATCAAATTCTTTAATGTACCCGGTATAGAAAAATTATATTCTGGAGATGAGATCACCAAACCATCTGCTTTTTGCAAGCGCTCGATAAAGTGTAATGCATTTTTAGGTAAGCCACTGGTAGCGTTTAAATCAGCATCATACAAGGGCATATCAAACTCTTTAAAATCAGCGACATCTAGGACGATGTCATCTGCTTGGGTCTTCATCAGTTTTGATGTTAGTTCAATGAGTTTTGTGTTGTAAGATCCCGTTCGTGTTGACGCTGAGAATAAAAGTAATTGCATTCATTTCTCCTAGGTTGTTGGCAGTAGCTTAAATAACGCTTTTCCCGTCATTTCATGAGGTATTTTAATATTCAACAAGGATAATAGCGTCGGCGCAATATCATACAAAACACCCTCGGCTGTCGTCGGTTCTGCTTGGCGTCCCACATAAATAACAGGGACTGAATTACTCGTATGCGCGGTATGTGGCTGGCCAGTTGTATGATCAAACATACATTCTGCATTGCCATGGTCTGCAGTAATGAGTGCTTCGCCACCAATTTTTTCAAGTGTGTTTACAATACGAGCCAGACATTGATCGATCACTTCTATCGCATTGATAGTCGCATCCAAATTGCCGGTGTGTCCAACCATGTCGGGATTTGCAAAGTTACAAATAATCAACGCATACTCTCTGGTATTGATGGCTGAGATTAAAGCGGTGGTCAACATGTCTGCGCTCATCGCAGGTTGTAGGTCATAGGTCGCTACTTTAGGAGAAGCAATCAATGTTCGATCTTCGCCAAGGTATGCTTTTTCTTCGCCGCCATTAAAGAAAAAAGTCACATGTGCATATTTCTCTGTTTCTGCAATGCGTAATTGCTGATAGCCGGCTTCAGCGACACATTGACCGATATTCTGTTTCAAAGGAATCGGCATATAGGCAACTTCAGCTGCAATATCTGCCGCATATTCAGTTAACGTGACAAAATGAGAAAGCTTGGGTTGTACAATTCGAGAAAATTCATCAAATGCAGTTTCCGTAAAAGCACGGGTTAATTGACGAGCACGATCTGAACGAAAATTCATGAAAATAATGGCGTCGCCATCTTTTACGGTAATCGGATGATGGTGTGCGTCATGAATCGCGGTAGGTTGCACAAACTCATCATTTTCATTGCGCAAATAGGCTTTTGCCAAAGCTTCATGGGCGGTATTGGCATGAAATTCGGTTTCACCCTGTGCAAGCAAATCGTAAGCGCGCTGTGTGCGTTCCCAACGTTGATCTCTATCCATCGCATAATATCGACCGATGACAGAAGCGGTCTGACCGCAACCCAGCGATTGATACAGCGCTTCCATTTGCTGCAAAGGCGCATCGGCAGACTGCGGGGGGGTATCTCGTCCATCTAAAAATGCGTGAAGATAAATTTTGTTGAGCCTTTTTTTTGCGGCGAGTTGAAAGAGTGCCTGAATATGCAATATATGACTATGCACCCCCCCGGAGGATAATAAACCAAACACATGCAATGCTTGGTCATTTTGAATAACCGCATCAATCGTCTTAGTTAAAACAGGATTTTGAAAAAACTCACCCGATTCAATGGCTAAATGAATACGAGTCAAATCTTGCAAAACTTGTCGACCTGCACCCATATGTAGATGCCCCACTTCAGAATTACCCATTTGTCCGTCGGGTAGTCCTACAGCTAGCCCTGATGCCACCGCTAATGTATGTGGGTAGCGCTTCCACAATTCATGCCAAAATGGCGTGCAGGCTTTGGCGATGGCGTTATCGTTTTCATCTTCACGATAACCCCAGCCATCGAGAATAATTAAAACTAAAGGGGAATGAGGCGAGGAAGAGGAGAAGTTCATTTGATTTTATGCCTATTTCGCTTCAAGATACTGGTTTTTGAATCCTTGAAGTGAGACAAAACCAGGGGGTTTTTTAAGGGGGAAGTGTTTTGCTGCCCCCTTAAATTCAACAGGTTATACCGCTCTTACCCCAATAGCATTTTTTTCAGCATATTGTTTTAAAAACCAGT
>JAURND010000018.1 GCA_030830425.1 Gammaproteobacteria bacterium | reverse complement strand
GAATTAGCATCCTATGAAAAATATTGGGATTCAGTCAGCGTTGAAAAAACCTTGATCAGTGGCGCGAAGGAAGAAGGCCGTGAAGAAGGCCGTGAAGAAGGCAGAGAAGAAGGTATTGCCTTAGGGGTAGAAAAAGGTATCACTTTAGGTGAAGCCGCTGTATTAAAGCGCTTATTAAAGCTTCGTTTTGGTCATCTCTCCGCTACAGATGAACAGAAAATTAACCAAGCGAATGCTGAAATATTGCGCTATTGGAGTGCACGAATTTTTGATGCTAAAACGTTAGCGGATGTATTTAAACAAGACTTGAAATAAACCCAATGTTTTACAGTAACCCCCCGTTTTAAGCGAGAATTGCTGGTCGAATCTCTTTACAGCCCCTAGGTTTTCAAAAAAATCACCAATACCCATATCAACGCAATTAAACCTAACGCTAATATCCCCAAGGTAAAAAAACTTTTGCTTAAGTTTTCTTTAGAAAAAGCCTGAGGCGAACTGCGAATGTGACGATACATTAACCATCCCGTTAGTCCCATCAATAGCACTAAAAAAAAATTTTCCCAACTCCAGTTCATAGCATCTCCTTATTATTGCTGATTTAACACTGCTTTTATTTTGGCATAAACCTGATCAGCATGATTAACGCCAGAAACCACTGCAAATTTCAGCTGTTTTGCTGTTTTCTCTTTTTGCTGATAATAAGCCAACAAAGGCTCTGTTTGCTCATGGTAAATCATCAACCTTTTTTTCACGGTTTCTTCTTTATCATCCTCACGCAAGACTAAAGGTTCACCTGTCATATCATCTTTGCCAGGCTGCTTGGGGGGGCAAGTTTCAAGATGATAAACACGACCAGAAGCAGGATGCATCAAGCGACCGCTCATGCGTTTAATAATTTCCGTATCAGGCACATCGATTTGAATCACAAAATCTAGCTGTAAATGCGCATCGATCAATAATTTGTCTAATGCTTCTGCTTGCGGAATAGTGCGGGGAAATCCATCAAACAAAAAACCGTTTTGACAATCAGATTGCGTGATGCGGGTTTGAATTAAATCAATCACCAGATCATCAGACACCAATTTTCCGCTATCTATCACTTGTTTGGCGATGAGACCTAAAGGCGTTTTTTCTTGTACTGCTTGACGCAATATATCGCCTGTTGAAATTTTGGGGATGCAAAATTCTGCTGAAATACGAGCTGCTTGAGTACCTTTTCCCGCCCCCGGACTACCTAATAAAATAATACGCATGAGTTGCTTCCTCTATGGTTTCGCTATACTTTTCAGGGTCACTTTCGCAAACCGTCGTTTACCGACTTGATACACATGCGTTTCATCAACCCTGATAATTTGCGCATCGCTCGTGATGTGCTCTCCATCTATTTTGACTGCCCCTTGTTGGATCATTCGAATCGCATCAGAAGTACTGGAGACTAAATTTGCCTGTTTGAGTAATTGCGTAATACGTAACCCAAACGACTCACAGATCAGTTGAATATTTGGCAGATCTTCAGGGATTTCATGCCGTTTAAAACGTGCCACAAAGTTTTCATGAGCAGTGAGCGCTGCTGTCTGATTGTGAAAACGAGCGACTATTTCCAGTGCCAAACGCACTTTGATATCTCTAGGATTTTCACCTTCGGCAACGGATTTTTTCCATTGATTGATTTCTTGCATGCTGCTAAAACTCAATAACTCAAAATATCGCCACATCAATTCATCATTGATCGACATCAATTTGCCAAACATGTCATCTGGATGATCCGTGATACCAACATAATTGCCTAACGATTTAGACATTTTCTGTATGCCATCTAATCCTTCTAGTAAAGGCATGGTAATCACGATTTGCGGTTTTTGGCCAAAATGTTTTTGCAATTCCCGTCCCATCAACAGGTTAAATTTTTGATCAGTACCGCCTAGCTCTATATCTGATTGCATCGCCACAGAATCATAGCCCTGCAAAAGCGGATACATAAATTCGTGAATGGCAATGGGTCTATGCTCCGCAAAACGCTTACTAAAATCATCTCTTTCAAGCATACGAGCGACAGTATGTGTAGCAGCCAGCTGAATTAAATCAGCGGCACTTTTCTGATTCATCCACTCAGAATTAAACATGATTTTAGTTTTATCAGGGTCTAATATTTTGTATACTTGGTCTCTATAGGTTTTTGCATACTCAATCACAGCCTCAGAAGAAAGCGGTTTTCGAGTTTCATCTTTACCTGTAGGGTCTCCAATTCGCCCCGTAAAATCACCAATTAAAAATAAAACCTGGTGACCTAAATCTTGAAATTGGCGTAGTTTATGAATGACCACGGTGTGCCCTAAATGCAAATCCGGCGCAGTTGGATCCATGCCTAATTTAATCCGCAATGGTCTTTGCAGTGACAACCGCTCGATGAGCTCGTTTTCTGGCAGTATCTCAACTGTACCGCGTTGAATCACCGCTAAGCTATCTTGAATGAGTGTACTATGAGTTGTGTTCATTGAGTAAGCTATCTTGAATGAGTGTACTATGAGCTGTGTTCATGGCGCATGAAGTAGCGCTAAGGGACGATGATAAAATAACTGCTTACTTAAATTATTGAAGCCTGAACATTTATACTCATTCAACCTGAAGGTACGTTCTTTTTCACCTTCAGGTTAAGACAAAACCAGGGTATTTT
>JAURND010000017.1 GCA_030830425.1 Gammaproteobacteria bacterium | reverse complement strand
TATACCGTTCTTACCCGAATAGCATTTTTTTCAGCCTATTGTTTTAAAAACCAGTACCTTCAAGTAAGAGCGGTATATCTGGATGAATATGCGTTGACTTTTTTTTCAATCGCAGCCAATGAAAATTTTTTATTTGACTAGACCGACAAATCATAACAGAATGGAGCCTTGAAGTTTGCTTTGCGAAAGTGGCGGAATTGGTAGACGCGCTGGATTTAGGTTCCAGTGGGCATCCCCCGTGAGAGTTCGAGTCTCTCCTTTCGCACCAGTTTTAACTAACCATCAGTCAGTAATTTCCCTCACCTTTTAAAAAGAGCCTAAAAAAAAGGGTTTCTGAGCTCCAATTTTTGTAACATTTAACCGAAAGAGGTTTTTTCATGCAAACGAATATTGAAGTAATTAGTAATATAGTGCGTAAAATAGTGGTTAAAGCGCCTGCTGAGCGGGTAGATCAAGCTGTTGAGCAGCGCCTTAAAGAGACAGGACACAAGTTCAGATTGGATGGATTTAGGCCAGGAAAAATTCCTAGCCATGTATTGCGTCAACGATTTGGGAAAGCGATTCGTTATGAAGTGATTGAAAATCTGATCGAAACAACCTATCAAGATATGCTTGTCCAAGAAAAAATACAGCCAGCGGGTCCGCCTAATGTCAATATTTTACAGGATAAGGCAGGTGAGCCTTTTGAATATGAAATGCTTTTAGAAGTGTATCCGAAAATCCAGTTGAATAGTTTAGCTGTTGCGGAAATTCAAAAGTTTAAAGTGGATATTTTGCAAAAAGATATCGACGAAATGATACAAAGACTGCGTAGACAGCGCGCCAAATGGAACACAGTTGATAGACCTGCTAGAAAGGGGGATAGGCTGGTGGTTAGCTTTGAAGGTCGCCAGCATGGAGAATTGTTTGATGGAGGCTCTGCGAAAGAAGTTTATTTAGAGTTGGGTTTAGGAATGACAATTCCTGGTTTTGAAGATGGGTTTATCGGTCAAAAAGCAGGAGATTCGTTTGATTTAAATCTGACGTTTCCCGCGGATTATTTGGTTACTACTTTGGCGGGGAATCCTGCGGAGTTTAAATGCACCCTTCATAAAGTTGAAATGCCAGAGTTAGCGCCGATTGATGATGCGTTTGCCAAGGCGTTAGGGATTGAGGAAGGAGGTATCGATCAGCTACGACATAAAGTGTTAGAGGAAATGCACAAAGAAGTCGACCAGACTGTTAAAAATCATATAAAGAATCAGGTGCTTGAACAATTAGTTGCCTTAAATACAGTTGAGCTACCTAAAGCATTGCTTGAGCAAGAACTTAAAAATTTACATGAACAAGAGCGTCAATATATCGCTAACACAGCAAAGCAAACAGGGAAAAATCCTTCGTTACAACCTCGTAAGGCGGTGAGTGAATTAGCCCAAAGACGCGTACATTTAGGATTATTATTCCATGAAATCATTAGGCAAAATGATATCAAGCCTAGTGAAACAACCATCAATAAACTGATCGAAAATATTGCAGCTGGTCATGGTGCAGATCCAGAGATGGTTGGTAAAATATATCGAGAAAACAAGCGTCTTTATCAACAATTAGAAGAGAAAGCAATTGAAGATCAGATTGTGGATTTATTGATCAGTCAGGCAAAATATATCGAAAAAGAAATACCCTATTCAGAATTTAAAGGACTAAAACCGATTATTGAGGATGAAGAATAATGATATTAGATCCCAAAAACACTGCATTAGAAACAGCTGCACACTTAGTGCCCATTGTTATTGAGCAAACATCCAGAGGTGAGCGTTCTTACGACATTTATTCACGATTATTAAAAGATCGTGTGATTTTTTTGGTCGGAGAGGTAGAGACCCATATGGCTAATTTAGTGGTTGCTCAGCTATTGTTTTTAGAAGCTGAAAATCCAGATAAAGATATTTCATTGTATATCAATTCGCCGGGCGGCATGGTGACGGCTGCATTAGCGATTTATGATACAATGCAGTTTATCAAGCCAGATGTAAGTACGTTGTGTATTGGTCATGCAGCCAGTGCAGGTGCTTTGTTATTGGCGTCAGGTGCACCTAAAAAACGTTATGCTTTGCCGCATGCCACCGTCATGATTCACCAGGTGTTAGGTGGTTATCAAGGTCAGGCCACGGATATTGAAATTCATGCCAAAGAAACATTGCGTATCGGTCACATGTTAAATGAAATTCTAGCGAAACATACTGAAAAGTCTGTTGATGTGGTGAAAAAAGATACGAATAGGGATAATTTCATGAGTCCTGCTCAGGCACTCAAATATGGTTTGATTGATGAAGTATTAGAGATGCGTAAGTAGCACGGTAATTTTTGCTAAAATCGACAAAATTCGAAGCATCCTAACGAAACTCGGGATCAATTTCTCCAACCCAATTATTATGGAATAGAGAACCTTTAATATGGCTAATAACAAGACTAAATTACCGGCCTGCTCTTTTTGTGGTAAATTAAAAAATGAAGTGGGAAAATTAATTTCAGGTCCCGCTGTCTTTGTTTGTAATGAATGTGTAGGGCTATGCAATGAAATCATCAAAGAAGATGATAAAAAACAGGTTACTGCCGGAGAAACAAAAAAATTACCAACACCAATAGAAATTAAGCAATTTCTGGATGAATATGTGGTTGGTCAGGCTCAAGCAAAAAAAGCATTAGCGGTAGCAGTCTATAATCATTACAAACGTTTGCATAAGGGGACGAAAGATAATAATGATGTTGAACTGGGTAAAAGCAATATTTTGCTGATAGGCCCTACAGGTAGCGGTAAAACATTACTAGCTGAAAGTTTAGCTCGGCTATTAGATGTCCCTTTTGCGATTGCAGATGCAACAACGCTCACAGAAGCGGGTTATGTTGGTGAAGATGTTGAAAACATCATTCATAAGTTATTGCAAAAATGTGACAATAAAGTTGAAAAAGCGGAAGCTGGCATCATCTATATCGATGAAATTGATAAAGTTGCGCGCAAATCTGAAAATCCCTCTATTACCCGAGATGTTTCAGGAGAAGGTGTTCAACAAGCATTATTAAAATTGATTGAAGGTACTGTTGCGTCAGTGCCAGTTCAAGGTGGAAGAAAGCACCCGCATCAAGAGTTCGTTCAGATAAACACCGCTAATATTCTATTTATTTGTGGGGGGGCTTTTGCGGGGTTAGACAATATTATCTCGCTACGAACCGAGAAAGGGGGGATTGGTTTTTCTGCGGAAGTTCGTGGTAAAAATGATAAACATTTAGTCGGTGAATTATTGCGTCAACTAGAACCTCAAGACTTGATGAAATTTGGACTCATTCCTGAATTTGTTGGCCGATTACCCGTGCTTTGTACGTTAGAAGAACTAGATGAAGCACATCTAGTTCAAATTTTAACAGAGCCTAGAAATGCACTCACCCGACAATATATGAAACTGTTTAACATGGAAAATGTTGAACTGGAATTCACAGAAGATTCTTTGCTGGAAATTGCTAAAAAATCGATGAAAAGGAAATCAGGTGCGCGAGGCCTGCGTTCTATTTTAGAAAATGTGCTGTTAGATACGATGTACCATTTACCTTCTATGAAAGGTTTAACCAAAGTGATTATCAATCGCTCTGTCATTTTAGATGGAACAGAGCCTTTATTGATCTATGCAGCAGAAGACCCTACTCAAGCGGCTTAACCGCTAAGCGTAGGCTGCAATTTTCAAACCACTTCGCTTTATTCTTCCTAAAAAACAGCGTAAAAAATTTATGCCAAATCATAAAAACAAACTTAAAATTCTGGCTGTGCTTACGATGTTGCCTTTACGGGATGTGGTTGTGTATCCGCATATGGTTATTCCTTTGTTTGTCGGTAGGGAAAGATCCATTGCTGCGCTAAAAGCTGCAATGGATGGAGATAAACAGATTTTTTTGATAGCGCAAAAAGATGGCAGTGTTGAAAATCCTCACGCCAAAGATCTCTATGCGGTAGGTACAGTCGCTACAATTTTACAATTACTTGAGTTGCCTGATGGCACCATTAAAGTATTGGTTGAGGGAAATTACCGCGCATCAGTATTGGCTTTTCAGGATTTAGACGGCTGTTTTGCTGCTGAAGTTAAACAATTAGAAGACGTCCAGACGACAAAACAAAAAGACGCTGAATTGATTGCTCGAGCATTGCTTTCGCAGTTTGATCAATACATTAAATTGAATAAAAAAATTCCTACTGAAGTTCTTGCTGCAATCAGTACGCTGAGTGATTATGGCCGGTTGTCAGATACGATTACCGCGCACTTGCCATTGAGAATTGAAGAAAAACAAAAAATTCTTGAAGAGCAAAAGACGCTACCGCGTATGAAATTGTTGCTTCATATCATGGAATCTGAAATGGAAGTTCTTCAAATGGAGAAGAAAATCCAAAGTCGCGTGAAACAACAGATGGAAAAAAGTCAGCGCGAATATTTCCTCAATGAAAAAATGAAGGCGATTCAAAAAGAGCTGGGAGAACTAGAAAATGGCGCGTCTTCAGAAATAGAAATATTGCAAGCTAAAATTGAAAAAGCGGGAATGACCGTTGAAGCTAAGGCAAAAGCACAGGCTGAATTAAACAAGCTAAAAATGATGTCTCCCATGTCATCTGAAGCAACGGTTTCTCGTAATTATTTAGATTGGTTATTATCGGTACCTTGGAAAGAACGTAGCCATATCAGTCGTGATTTAAAAAAAGCACAAACTTTATTAGATCAAGATCATTACGGACTTGAAAAAATTAAAGAACGCATTATTGAATTTTTGGCTGTTCAAACACGGGTTAAAAAAATAAAGGGGCCGATTCTTTGTTTGGTTGGTCCGCCGGGTGTAGGTAAGACTTCATTAGGACAATCAATTGCAAATGCAACTGGACGAAAATTTGTCCGTTTGTCCTTAGGGGGTGTTCGAGATGAAGCAGAAATTCGAGGTCATCGGCGCACTTATATTGGCTCATTACCAGGGCGTGTGATACAAAAATTAGCCAAAGTAAAAGTCAAAAATCCACTATTTATGTTGGATGAAATCGATAAAATGACTGCTGATTTTCGTGGTGATCCTGCTTCTGCGCTTTTGGAGGTGTTAGACCCTGAGCAAAACCACTCGTTTAATGATCACTATTTAGATGTAGATTATGATTTATCTGATGTGATGTTCATTGCAACCTCTAATTCCATGAATATCCCACCGGCATTATTGGATCGTATGGAGGTGATTAGAATACCCGGATATACCGAAGATGAAAAAATGAACATCGCATTACAATATCTGGTTCTTAAACAGATGTCTGAACATGGATTAAATGCAAATGAAATAGAAATTACGCCTGATACAATACTGGATTTGATTCGTTATTATACTCGAGAAGCAGGTGTGCGTAATTTAGAGCGTGAGATTGCTAAAATTTGTCGCAAAGTCGTACGTGCTATTTTATTGAGCAAGAGCAAAAAGAAATTAGTGATTACCCCTAAATTACTTGAAAGTTATCTGGGTATCAAAAAATTCCATTATGGTTTGGCGGAAGACGAAGACCGCGTCGGCCAAGTCACCGGTTTAGCTTGGACAGAAGTGGGTGGTGAATTATTGAGCATTGAAACTTCAGTGATGCCAGGAAAAGGTAAATTCACTTATACAGGACGTTTGGGGGATGTCATGCAAGAATCCATACAAGCAGCCATGACAGTGGTTAGAACTCGCTCCAGTCTTTTAGGAATCCCATTAGATTTCTATGAGAAAAAAGATATTCATATACACGTACCAGAAGGGGCTACCCCTAAAGATGGACCCAGTGCAGGTATTGGCATGTGTACGGCATTGGTTTCAGCATTGACGAACATTCCTGTTCGAGCAGACGTGGCAATGACTGGAGAAATTACACTGCGCGGTGAAGTATTACCGATTGGCGGCTTAAAAGAAAAATTATTGGCTGCATTAAGAGGTGGAATTAAAACAGTCATTATTCCAAAAGAAAATGATAAAGACCTGAAAGAAATTCCTAAAAATGTAACAGAGGGTTTGGATATTCATACAGTTCGTTGGATTGATGAAGTGTTTAACTTAGCTTTAAAAACTTCACCAGGCCCTCTGCTCAAGAAAAAAATAACCAGTCAGTTAAAAATAACGCATCTTAAGCACAAAAAAAAATCAAGTGAAGATGATAGGGTGAATTACTAGTGCCTGTTTACAATTTGCGATGCGCAGTTAGCAATGATTGATTTTGAGCACCGCAGTGCAACATACTTCGAGCTATGTGATCAGAAGACCACAGAAATTCGAGTGTTTTTCGTCGTAAATCGCTTCATGGCTGATAATCGCATGGAGCTTTGTTAAGGGGGTTGGCGTTTCTTTCCCTTAATCTCGAGCGTGGACTTGTTGCAGCGATGCGTTAAAATAAATCAGCAATTTTCGTGTTTTGAGCGGAAATTACTGAGCAATTCCCCGCTAATCGAATTCCTAAAAAATACCATGCCCATATATCGTTATACTGGAAAATCAGCACTTTCTGAATTTCGTGCTCACCAATTATTAAAACGGCTTCAAGCCGTTTTTTCTTGTGTCACGCATCTTCAAACCAGTTATGTTTATTTTGTGGAAAGTGTAGAAGAGATTTTTCATGATGAACAATCGCGGTTAATGCGCCTAATACAAGCAGAAATTTGGGACGCTTTTTCTTTTGGTCATCAAGATCCTGAATATCAGCATACAACAGAGGTGGCTGAATTATGTGCTGACTCACAGATTCAGCTCACACATGACAGCAATACGCTCATTTTAGTCGTGCCGCGTTTAGGCACTATTTCCCCCTGGTCCTCTAAGGCGACCGATATTCTCACGCACTCAGGTTTTGAGAAAATTAACCGTATTGAGCGAGGCATTGTCTATATTTTAACCTTATCGGCAGAAATTCAAGCGCCCGTTTATCATGCAATTGCTGAATTATTGTATGACAAAATGACGGAGTCGGTATTAATGCATGGCTATTTAATCGCAGATTTATTCGCGCATCCTGCGCCTAAAGTCGCGACAGTGATTAATATTTTAGATCATGGAAAAACAGCATTATTAGCAGCCAACACAGAACTTGGACTGGCGCTAACATCTGCAGAAATAAATTACTTGGTCGCAGCTTTTAAAAAGTTAAAGCGTAATCCGACAGATGCAGAACTGATGATGTTTGCGCAAATTAATTCTGAACATTGCAGGCATAAAATCTTTAATGCCGATTGGATGATTGATGGACAACGACAAGCGCATTCTTTATTTAAGATGATTCGTCATACGTATGCCCAACATCCACAAGGTGTGTTATCCGCTTATCAAGATAATGGCGCTGTATTAACAGGCCATCTGGCAACACGTTTTTGGGCTGATGTGCATTCAGGTATTTATCAATATCATACTGAAGATGTGGGTATTGTGATCAAAGTAGAAACGCACAATCATCCGACAGCCATTTCACCTTTTTCAGGTGCTGCGACAGGTTCAGGTGGTGAAATCCGAGATGAAGGTGCTGTTGGTAGAGGCGCTATCCCTAAGGCAGGATTAACCGGTTACTCGGTTTCTGATTTACGTATTCCTGATTTTGTTCAGCCTTGGGAAATTTATGGTGCTCAGACCGCTGTTGGAAAACCCAAAAATATTGCCTCTGCTTTAGAGATTATGCTAGATGCACCCATTGGTGCTGCCGCTTTTAATAACGAATTTGGACGCCCTGGCATTTGTGGATATTTTCGCACGTATGAAGTACCCATGCGGCGATCCGGCGGTGAAATACGCGGCTATCATAAACCCATCATGATTGCAGGTGGTTTGGGCAATATCCGTCTTTCACACGTAGAGAAAAAAGCATTACCCATCGGCGCTAAAATCATTGTATTAGGCGGTCCCGCGATGTTGATTGGTATGGGCGGCGGCGCAGCCTCATCGATGGCGTCTGGCACCCAAAAAGAAACCCTAGATTTTGCATCGGTACAACGCGGAAATCCTGAAATGCAGCGACGCTGCCAAGAAGTCATTAATGCGTGTTGGGGTATGGGTGATGACAATCCAATTTTATCTATTCATGATGTAGGCGCAGGTGGCTTATCGAATGCGATTCCTGAAATATTAGCAGACAGTGAACGAGGCGGACATTTATGCCTGCGTGAAATATTGAGCAGTGAATCTGGATTATCTCCCATGGAAATCTGGTGCAATGAAGCTCAGGAACGCTATATTTTAGCGGTCAAAGAAGAAGACTTATCTAAGATTCAAGCAATCGCAGATAGAGAGCGTTGCCCGTTTGCCGTAGTAGGACAAGCCACTTTGAACCGTGATTTGATCCTAGAAGATACTTATTTTGACAATAATAGCGTTGATTTACCCATGTCTGTTTTGTTGGGTAATACACCTAAATTAACGCGGCAGGTAGCTCGCGATGAGTCAAAAGCTGTGTTATTTAACTTAAATCATATTGATCTACAAGATGCGGTTAAACGCGTATTACAGTTACCTTGTGTTGCAGATAAAAGTTTTTTAATTACGATCGCAGATCGCACAGTCACGGGCATGATTGCGCAAGATCAAATGGTGGGGCCTTGGCAGATACCTGTTTCTGATGTGGGGGTGACTGCCAATAGTTTTACGGGTTATCAAGGTGAAGCCATGGCGATGGGCGAGCGCGCACCCATCGCATTATTGCATCATGCAGCTTCTGCGCGTATGGCAGTAGGTGAGGCCATTACCAACATTGCCGCTGCACATATTGATGATATTTCTCAGATCAAATTATCGGCAAACTGGATGGCAGCTTGTGGCTATCCGGGAGAAGATGCCGGCTTATATGATGCGGTACAAGCCGTCGGTTTAGAGCTATGCCCTGCATTAGGTATCTGTATTCCAGTCGGTAAAGACTCGCTGTCTATGCGTACCGTATGGGAAGAGTCAGGGAAGCAATACAGTGTGACTGCGCCGATGTCTGTCATCATGTCTGCTTTTGCACCAGTCTCTGATATTCGAAAAACATTAACGCCTGAATTGCAGCGTAATATTGGAGATACCGATTTAATCTTGATTGATTTAGGCGAAGGGAATCATGGATTGGGTGGTTCTGCATTAGCGCAAGTTTATCAATCCCAAGATTCTATTCCGCCTGATGTCAATAACCCAGCGTTACTCAAACAATTCTTTAAAGCCATTCAACAATTAAACCGAAGTGAATTAATCACGGCTTATCATGACCGATCAGATGGCGGACTATTCGTGACTTTATCCGAAATGGCTTTTGCATCTCATGTCGGACTAGACATTCAGTTGAGCGCTTTATTCAAACACTCAACAACCACTCATCTTTTAGAGGTTTTGTTTTCTGAAGAGTTAGGTGCGGTCATCCAAGTTCCTCGTCAAAAAATATCTAAAGTCATGGACTGTTTAAAACAACATGAATTAGATAAACACAGTCATATCATTGGCACATTAAATCAAAACGATACCTTAAGATTTTTTAACCAAGATGACCTTGTATTTGAACAATCACGCGTATCTCTTCAACAATGCTGGTCTGAAACCAGCTATCGGTTACAAGCGCTACGCGATAATTCTGCTTGTGCACAGCAAGCATTTGAAAAAATTGCCGACACAAAAGATCCGGGTTTAAATGTGCATCTCACGTTTGATCTACAAGCAGATATCGCGCAGCCATTTATTCAAACCCAGGTTAGACCTAAAGTGGCTATTTTACGCGAACAGGGTATTAATGGACATGTGGAAATGGCCGCCGCATTTGATCGGGCTGGATTTACAGCGGTAGATGTACATATGACAGACATCCTGAGTGGTCGCGTTTCACTCCAAGCATTTGTAGGATTAATCGCAGGTGGTGGATTTTCTTATGGTGATGTGTTGGGTGCAGGTCGAGGTTGGGCACAATCCATTCTCAATCATGAAAAAATCAAGCTAGAATTCCAGACATTTTTTGAACGACAAGATACATTCACCTTAGGAATTTGCAATGGTTGTCAGATGTTATCGCAGCTAAAAACACTTATTCCTGGTAGTCAGCATTGGCCAGTATTTGTGTCAAATCAATCAGAACAATTTGAATCCAGAGTCAGTTTATTAGAAATAAAACCGACCAATTCTATTTTTTTCAAAAACATGGAAGGCTCCAGAATTTGCATCCCTGTTGCCCATGGAGAGGGCAGGGCTGTTTTTGATACACCAGATGACCCAACTCAAGCATTCAAAGAAAATCAAGTGGTTGCTTGTTATGTCGATCATGACGGACAAGCGACAGAAAAATATCCAGCCAATCCTAATGGAAGTCCGCTGGGTATCGCAGGTTTGACTTCTCAAGATGGACGCGTCACAATTTTAATGCCGCACCCAGAACGCGTTTTTAGGACATTACAAAATTCCTGGCATCCTAAAGATTGGGGAGAAGATGGTCCAACGATGCGGATGTTTAGAAATGCCAGAGCATGGATAAGCTAAAACATAGAGAAAAAAACATGAAACTTTATTTGGTTCGCCATGGAGAAGCACTTTATGCGGATATAGATCATCAGCGTATTTTGAGTGCCGAAGGAGAAGAACAAGTACATGCACTGGCAAAACAGTTATGCCGTCAATCGGCAAATCCTGTTCACATTTATCATAGTGGTCTTATACGCGCTCGGCAAACTGCCGAAATTTTGGCCGATTATTTGCATCCCAAAACCATTGAAGAAATCTTGGAAATCAAACCGATGGATCCTGTAGACATTATTTTGCCCAAAATCACGACTTGGACAGAAGATACGATGTTAGTCGGGCATTTACCTTATCTGCCAAATTTAGTCTATCAGTTATCTGCATATACAACTGCTGTCTTTTATGACACTGCTAGTGCTGTTTGCTTGGAAAAAACAACACAAGAATGGAAAGTCAATATGGAGATATCTTACGAATGAAGATCAATGCTTGCCAAAAACGCGGGATTTGCTGCTTTGTTTTAACGTGTCGCTTATTTTTTCTTCTTCCCTTAAATTTAAACAAATGATACTGCTCGTATCAAAAAAAGCAGATACACAAAGATGCTTACTTGAAGGCGCTGATTTTTAAAACAACCTGTTGAAAAAATGCTATTGGGGTAAGAGCGGTATAATCGGTTGAATTTAAGGGGGCAGTAGAACACTTCCCCCTTAAAAAACCCCCTGGTTTTGTCTCACATTGAAGTGAGAGGGGTATATACGTATTGAATTTAAAGTGAAATCAATCTTGGCCTTCGCCGAGAGGCTTCGCGTTTCTAAAAATAGCATTTCACAAGAAACTTTGTATTTTAGCCCCTTATAAGGGGTAACGAGAATGACTGACGAATGAATTATCCAGTGACACGTTTGCGCCGATTAAGACAAAAACCACGGCTACGCGAAATCCTCACAGAAACTCGATTATCGGTTTATGACTTGATATTGCCGCTATTTATCAAAGCAGATATCCCAGAAAAGCAGCCAATCTTAGCAATGCCAGGTCATTTTCAGTGGTCGCTATCTGAGTTGGCCAAAGAGGCAGAAGACATTCAGCGATTAGGCATCCCTGGTGTGATGTTGTTTGGTATTCCTGCCCACAAAGATGCCAATGGTAGCGAGGCTTATCAGTCTAACAGCATTATTGCTCAAGCCATTGCTGAAATTAAGAAAACGACAGATTTACTCATTATCACAGACTTATGTTGCTGTGAATATACGGATCATGGTCATTGTGGTGTATTAGTCCAACAAGATGCACAATGGACGGTTGATAATGACAAAACTTTACCCTTGCTCGTCAAACAAGCGATTGCACATGCCCAAGCAGGTAGCGATGTCATTGCACCTAGCGGTATGATAGACGGAATGGTTGGTGCATTGCGTGAAGGATTAGATAAAGCAGGTTATACGCATATCCCTATTTTAAGTTACGCCGCCAAATACGCTTCTTCGTTTTATGGTCCCTTTCGTGAAGCTGCTCAAAGTGCACCACAAATCGGAGATAGGCGAGGCTATCAGATGAATCCTGCCAATGCAGCAGAAGCACTACGGGAAGTTGCTTTAGATGTACAAGAAGGCGCAGATATGTTGATGGTAAAACCTGCAGGCGCTTATTTAGATATCATTCATCGCGTGAAACAACGGCACCCAGATTACCCATTAGCGGCATACCAAGTCAGCGGAGAATTCGCCATGATTAAAGCGGCCGCATCCAATGGTTGGATAGATGAACGTGCGGCAATACTGGAATCCTTGACTGCAATTAAACGTGCCGGCGCAGACTTTATATTGACTTATTTTGCCAAAGAAGTCGTAGCTTGGTTATCTTGAGTTCCTCTTAGCAATGCTCGTCGCTCTTTGAGAGAGACTAAAAAAAGTTTTTTTGTCAGATTTATTCGTACAAAAAACCCGTATTGCTGATGACCGCATGAAATTGTAAAGAGGAGACGGCGATCCCCCCTTTACCGCAAGCGCAGACTTGTCCAAGCAATGCGTTAAAACAAAGCAGCAAATTCCGCGTTTTGCGCGGGAATTGCTGTGTGAGTAATGACGAGCTGTTATCAATCATTAGGAAATGTAAATGTTGACTAAAAAGATCTTGATGCGCTGGTTTACACTGGCTTCGTGGAAACAAATCGTTTGTGCATTATTTTTGGGTATCGCGACAGGATTACTGCTTCAGAAAAAAGCACTATTTTTAGAACCCATCGGCATCATGTTTATTCATGCTATTCAAATGTTAGTGGCACCAGTAGTGACTACTGCAGTCGTGTGTGCAATTCTCTCATTACAAGATTTTTCCCGTATGGGACGAATATTTCTCAAAGCAATTATCTTATATTTACTAGGAATGATGGTCTCTGCTACCATCGGTATATCCATCGCCAATTTATTTAAAGTAGGGTATGGATTTTCTCTGGCTAGTCATGAGATAACAACGACAGTCGTCCAAATGCCTCACTTCACTTTACGTGACACGCTCATTAATATTGTACCAACCAGCTCAATAGCCGCATTTGCAAATAACAATGTGATGCAGATTTTATGTTTTTCCATCTTGTTTGGTATCGCATTAAAATTAACGGGTGAAAAAGCGAAACCAGTACAAGCTATTTTTTATTCGCTGTCTGAAGTGGTATTTAAATTTGCAAGAATTATTATTAGCTTTGCCCCCTATGGCATATTTGCACTCGTTGCCTGCATGTTTGGTCAATATGGATTGACGGTACTAGTGCCCTTAGTGAAATTTGTAGGTGCCGTTTATTTAAGCTGTTTTCTGGTGATTATATTTTTCTATGGAACGGTCTTGTTACTCAATCGCATCTCACCGCTTTGGTTTTTGGGGCATATTATTACGCCGCTAGCGACTGCTTTTACCACTTCAAGCAGCGCAGCGACTTTACCGATCACCATGCGTTGCGCAGTTAAAAGTTTACGCATTAAATCAGAATTGGCTGATTTTTTATTGCCGTTGGGCACCACTTTGAACTTAAATGGTTTGGCTATTTACTTAGGCGTAGCGGCTATATTCGCGGCTCATTTGTTTGGTATTCATTTAGATATTCACCAATATGTTTATCTGGTTGTGGTTATTGCTTTTACAGCCTCAGGTGCTGCTGCTATACCTGGCTCCGCTTTAGTCATCATGAGTGCTGTGATGAATTCTGTTGGTATACCTTTAGGCGCCTTACCGCTCATTGCAGGTGTTGATCGATTTAATGATATGGCGCAGACCACTACTAACGTTGCTGGTGATTTGTTTGCGGCATTGCTTGTTGCTAAAAGTGAGCACATGATGGATAAAGATTAGCGATTCCGGCCACCTTTTGAAGCGCTTAATATACCGCTCTTACTTGAAGGTACTGGTTTTTAAAATAATATGCTGAAAAAAATGCGATTAGGGTAAGAACGGTATAATTTGTTGAATTTAAGGGGGCAGCAGAACACTTCTCCCTTAAAAAAACCCCTGGTTTTGTCTCACTTTCAGGGAGAACGAGTATATAAAGGAAGAGGTTTCTTGTAACCATCGATCATCACAATAACTCAATTACTGACAACCGCTTAAAAGATTATGAAATGACTCCTGAAATCACCCTCGCAGAAGCCGTCACTCAAGCATTAGCCTATGAAATGGCTGCCGATCATCATGTCTTGGTGCTC
>JAURND010000016.1 GCA_030830425.1 Gammaproteobacteria bacterium | reverse complement strand
TACGAGCAGTATCATCTGTTTGAATTTAAGGGGGCAGCGGATCCCGACCTTCGTCGGGACGCTTCGCGAAAACCCCTGATTTTGTCTCACTTTCAATGAGAACGAGTACAGAATCGTCGGGCAGATAGCAGGTTCAATTCGGCATCTTGCTTTAAAAATTAGCACCTTCAAGTAAAATCGGCATAAACCATGAAAACCATTCAAGTTCGCGGGGCACGTACCCATAACCTTAAAAATATCGACCTAGACATCCCACGAGATCAATTCATTGTGATTACTGGACTCTCGGGCTCTGGGAAATCTTCGTTAGCATTTGATACACTGTACGCAGAAGGTCAACGACGTTATGTGGAGTCCCTATCTGCTTATGCGCGTCAATTTTTATCCATGATGCAAAAGCCTGATGTGGACCATATTGAAGGGCTTTCTCCAGCTATTTCCATCGAACAAAAAGCTACCTCGCACAACCCTAGATCTACAGTAGGCACCATTACTGAAATTTATGATTATTTACGCTTGCTATATGCGCGTGTAGGGCAACCTTATTGCCCCACTCATCACACACTGCTAGAAGCGCAAACCATTAGCCAAATGGTCGATAACGTGCTTTCTATGGCCAAAGAAAAACGCCTGATGATTTTGGCGCCGATTATGCAGGCTCGAAAAGGTGAGCACGTACAACTGTTACAGTCTCTAAAAATTCAAGGTTTTCTCAGAGCGCGTATCGATGGCCAAGTGGTTGAATTAGACGAAATCCCTAAATTGAACCTGCGAGTCAAGCATACGATAGCGGTTGTGGTAGATCGATTTAAAGTTCACCCAGATATGGGATTACGCCTGGCAGAATCTTTTGAAACGGCCATCCGCTTAGCCAATGGATTGGCGATTGTGGCAGACATGGATGATCCAACCGCCAAAGAATCTTTATTTTCTTCGCGCTTTGCTTGCGCACAATGTGGGTATAGCCTTTCAGAATTAGAACCTCGTTTGTTTTCATTTAATAACCCTGCAGGCGCCTGTCCTGATTGTGATGGACTAGGCGTCAAACAATTTTTTGATCCGACAAAAGCCATACAAAATCCTGAATTAAGTTTATCTGCAGGTGCGATACGCGGTTGGGACAAACGAAATGTGCATTATTTCAATATACTGTCTTCGCTGGCCAAACATTATGACTTCGATATCAATACCTCTTTCCAGCATCTAGATGCGAATACCAAAAATAAAATTTTATATGGGAGCGACAAAGAAAATATCGTTTTTATGTACACAAACTCTAATGGCAGAAGCGTAAAACGCACCCATCCATTTGAAGGCATTATGCCTAGTTTAGAGCGCCGTTATCGTGAGACCGAATCTTCGGCGGTCCGCGAAGATTTGTCGCGCTATTTAGCCACCGATCAATGTCCAGCTTGCAGCGGAGGCCGTTTGAAATCAGAAGCGCGCCATGTTTTTATCACAGAAAAAAGTTTACCCCAAATTGCCGCATTGCCCATTCATGAAGCAACTGCGTTTTTCAAACAACTCCAATTACCGGGAAAACGTGGTGAAATTGCTGCACGTATTTTAAAAGAACTGAATGATCGCTTAGGCTTTTTGGTCAGCGTAGGCTTAGATTATCTCACCTTAAACCGTAGCGCAGATACGTTATCGGGTGGAGAGGCGCAACGCATTCGTTTAGCCAGTCAAATTGGCTCTGGATTAGTGGGCGTGATGTATATTCTAGATGAACCCTCGATAGGATTACATCAACGAGACAATGAGCGCTTACTGAAAATGTTGATGTATTTGCGCGACTTGGGTAACACAGTCATCGTTGTCGAACACGATGAAGACGCCATCAAAAATGCCGATCATATCATTGACATGGGGCCTGGCGCAGGTATCCATGGTGGCATGATTGTCGCTGAAGGTTCGTTGGCACAAATTACTGCTTGCCAAAACTCTCTGACAGGACAATATCTGTCTGGTCAATTAAAAATAGAAGTGCCTATCAAACGAATTTCTCGTGATCCAAAACGCATGTTGCAATTAACCGGCGCATCTTGTAATAATCTAAAAAAAATAGATATTGAAATTCCGATAGGATTAATGACTTGTGTCACCGGTGTTTCAGGCTCAGGAAAATCTAGCTTAATCAACGATACCTTAATGCCGATTGCAGCTCGAGAAATCAATGGTGCTTTTCAAATAAAACCAGGCACATATGACCAAGTCACTGGTATGGGTCACTTTGATAAAATGGTCAATATCGATCAAAGCCCTATCGGCAGAACGCCTCGTTCTAATCCTGCCACCTACACAGGATTATTCACCATTATTCGAGAATTATTTGCAGGAACACAAGAAGCCAGATCTCGCGGCTATACCATCGGAAGATTCAGCTTTAATGTAAAAGGTGGACGATGCGAAGCCTGTGAAGGTGATGGTTTGATTAAAGTTGAGATGCATTTTTTAGCGGATGTCTATGTGCAGTGCGATGTTTGTCAGGGAAAACGTTATAATCGTGAAACGCTGGATATCCGCTACAAAGGTAAAAATATCCATGAAGTATTGAGCATGAATGTAGAAGAAGCTTGTCAATTTTTTGAATTTATTCCCAAAGCCGCAAAAAGATTACAAACTTTAATG
>JAURND010000015.1 GCA_030830425.1 Gammaproteobacteria bacterium | reverse complement strand
TTGCATGACTCTTCCGTAATCGACGTGTTGATCTGCTTTAACTAACACTTGTCGTGTCTCATTTTTTGCCTGCGAAGCCTGTAGGGCAGCAGTCACTTGAGCGGTTAGCGCAGTTGCATCGACAGGATTATCTGGCGTGGGTGAAATATTCAAATAATAAGCACCTTTTGCATCGATACTGACAATCAGCGGTTCTTCTTGTTTCGGTGGCAGTGGTTTAGAAGAAGCCTGTGGCAAATCTACATTCACACCCTGTGACAACAAAGGGGTGGTGATCATGAAAATTACCAATAACACTAACATCACATCGATGTAGGGAACTACATTGATATCCGCCATTTGTAAACGCCGTCCTCTTTTTTTATGTCTCATCTTCATCGGACTCATCTGTTAATTGAATGGAATGCTGGTTCTGTAGGTGGGATTGTCGATATAAAATATTAGAAAATTCTTCTTGAAAGGTATCTTGTATATTGGTTAAACGCTCTACATCACTACTAAAACGGTTATAAGCGATCACAGCTGGAATTGCTGCAAATAAACCCATCGCTGTTGCGATTAATGCTTCAGAAATACCGGGTGCCACCATCGAGAGTGTTGCTTGCTGCATTGCGCTTAATGCTTGGAAAGAAGTCATGATCCCCCAAACTGTACCAAAGAGACCAACATAAGGGCTAGTGGAGCCTACCGTTGCCAGAAATGAAAGTCGTCTCTCTAGCTCATCCATCTCTTTAGCGCTGGCGATACGCATCGCTCGCGCTACGCCATCCATAATCGCATCTGGATTCACATTGGCGCCTTTGTTTAGTCGCGTGTATTCCCTAAAGCCAGCATAAAAAATGCTTTCTAGTCCTTGCAAAGCACCATTTCGACGAGACAACCCTTCGTATAACTTGCTCAAATCTGCGCCAGACCAAAACTGATCTTCAAAATGCATCACAGCACGTTTTGCATTTTTAAGGAAGACAGCTCGCTGAAAAATAAATGTCCAAGAAAAGACAGAAGTTATCAACAATAGCAGCATCACGCATTTAACCACTAAGCCTGCATTTGCGACAAAACTCCATAAAGAGGGATCAGTTGTAATCATGATAAATACCTTGAAAAATTTGATTTATTGAAAACCGTCTTTGGTTTTCTTGTTGACGAGACTTGCCATTGCAAAACTTGTTTCACTTTGGTGTAAGCTTACCTGAAATTGCTAAAAAATTATACCGTGGAATTGATAACAATTAAGAGTGGTAATAATCGGTTGAATGTAAGGAAAATACGGTGATTCTCCCCCTTCGCTGCGAGCATGAACTTGTTCAAGCGACGTGTTAAAACCAAGAAGCAAGTTCCGCGTTTTGAGCGGGAATTGCTATTACGTTATTTTGTTCGTTGCTGCTATGATTATTTTGGCTTATAGTGCGAAACTTAATTGATCAGTAATTTCTCCTGTTAACGGAAATTACTGAGAACCAGCGATAACTTCCAGGAGATGCGCAAGTATGAACCAGTTTGTTGGTATTGAAGGCGGCGGCACAAAATTTGTCTGTGTCTATGGCTCCAGCCCCACTGATTTACAGGATCGAACAGTCATCAAAACGCAAAAACCAGATGTGACGATGAAAGAAGTCATCGAATACATTCGGTTTGCACAAAAAAAAGCTGACATCAAAGCTATCGGTTTGGCTATATTTGGGCCTTTAGACTTAGACTTAACCTCCAGCACTTATGGATGTATCACAACAGCCGCCAAACCAGGCTGGGAACATTATGATGTGATTGGTACTTTAAAAGATTCATTTAATCTGCCCATAGGATTAGACACGGATGTTAATGGTTCAGCCATCGGCGAACATCGTTGGGGGGCAGGACAAGGGCTTAGCGATTTCTTATATCTGACCATCGGTACTGGTATTGGGGGCGGCGCTGTTGTAGGGGGGGAATTATTGCATGGTGCCTCTCATCCAGAAATGGGACATATGCTCGTTCAACAAAATAGAGCGCTGGATCCTGATTTTGAAGGCGTGTGTTTGTATCACAAGAATTGCCTAGAAAGCCTAGCATCAGGACCTTCCATGAAAACTCGCTGGAAAGTAGATTCTGCACTCGATTTACCACCAGATCACAAAGCATGGGACTTAGAGGCGCACTATTTGGCTGTGGGTTTAATCAACTACATGCTTACATTAGCGCCTAAACGCATTATTATGGGTGGTGGCGTGATGCGTCAGGCGCATCTTTTACCCAAAATCTATCAAGAGATAGTCACCCACTTAAATGGTTATCTCAAAGATGATAAAATCATTCAACATTTAGATACTTATATTGTTCCTCCAGGTCTTGGTGAAGACTCTGGTATTTGCGGTGCTATTGCATTGGCTGAAAAAAGTTTTATGTTGGCGGAGAAAAAATGCAACCGCTGAACAATGAGATCGGAAAAATATATCAACGACCATGGGGATCCTATCAAACATTAGCACTATCCCCTGGTTACCAAGTCAAAGTCATCATTGTTCAGCCCAATGGGCGACTGTCTTTGCAAAAACACTTCAAAAGAGCCGAACATTGGGTGATCGTCAGTGGTTCGCCTACAGTCACCGTTGGTGAAAAAACAGCAGTTTATCGCGTTAACCAAAGTGTTTATATTCCTCAAGAATCAAAACACCGTATTGAAAATTTAACCCATGAAGTATGTACATTAATTGAGGTGCAGATCGGTGATTATTTGGGTGAAGACGATATTGTGAGATTTGAGGATATTTATGGCAGAGACAGCCACGCACGCTAACCATTTGATCAATGAGCAGCAATGCTTGCTATCTTTCATGACGCTCTTATTTGAAGATACTGCTCGTACTTGAAAGTGAGTATCTTAATGTGTCTGCTTTTTTGATACGAGCAGTATAAACTGTTTGAATTTAAGGGGGCAGCAGAACACTTCCCCCTTAAAAAACCCCCTGGTTTTGTCTCACGTTGAGGTGAGACGAGTATATACTGGTTTTTAAACAAATATCCTGAAAAAAAAATTTTATTTTGGTAAGCGTGCGGTATAATCTCTTCAGTTTAAGGGTGCAGCATAGCCCCCAAACTTCGTCGGGACGCTTCGCAAAAACCCCCTGATTTTGTCTCACTTTCAGGGAGAACGAGTATAAACAGACTAAAACGAGGTAACATTATGAACTTTAATAGCGAGGCTTGGAAAGTAAAAGTGGGATTAGCAGAGATGCTAAAAGGTGGTGTCATTATGGATGTCACCAACGTAGAACAAGCGATCATTGCAGAACAAGCGGGTGCATGTGCAGTGATGGCATTAGAGCGAGTTCCTGCGGATATTCGCAAAATGGGTGGTGTGGCGCGCATGGCTTCCCCTCGAATTATTCGGGAAATTATGGACACTGTATCCATTCCTGTCATGGCTAAGGCGCGTATCGGACATTTTGCAGAAGCCCAGATATTACAAGCATTAGAAGTTGATTTTATCGATGAAAGCGAAGTATTAACACCTGCTGATGAAGAAAACCACATTAACAAACATAGTTTTCGTATTCCTTTTGTTTGTGGTTGTCGTAATTTAGGAGAAGCGCTGCGACGTATTGCTGAAGGTGCCGCGATGATTCGCACTAAAGGTGAAGCGGGTTCAGGCAATATCGTGGAAGCTGTTAGGCATATGCGCACTTTAAATCGCGAGATACGTAATCTTACGCTATTGCACGACGAAGAGTTTGTGTCAGCAGCAAAGCATTTAAATGCGCCATTAGAATTGGTTAAATGGGTGGGTAAAAACGGTAAACTGCCTGTCCCTAATTTTTCGGCAGGTGGCGTAGCAACGCCGGCAGACGCGGCCTTGATGCGACAATTAGGCGCTGAAACGGTATTTGTTGGATCTGGCATTTTTAAATCTGATGATCCACAGGCGCGCGCACATGCAATGGTCATTGCCACCACACATTATGATAATCCGCAAACCATACTAGAAGTCTCTGAAGATTTAGGCGAAGCGATGGACGGGCTAGATATCCGCGCATTGTCAGCAGGTGAATTATTACAAACACGTGGCGAATAGCCGCGAAGATGCTCTTGTTGAGTCTTATGACAACATGAAAATTGGCATCCTAGCACTTCAAGGCGATTATGAAGCACATGCCCGCGTTTTAAAAAAACTGGATGTTGAATATAGTTATGTGCGTACGCCAGCTGACCTAAATGGTGTGCATGGCATGATTTTGCCGGGCGGTGAAAGCTCTACTCTCTTGAAATTATTGCAACAAAATGGGCTATTTGATGCGCTGTATGAGCGATTAAAAAAAGGCATGCCTTTTTTTGGTACTTGTGCAGGTGCTATTTTGCTCGCTAAAACAGTAATTTCTCCGGCCCAAATCAGCTTAAATGCCGTAGATGTGACGATTTTGCGCAATGCTTATGGTCGTCAGTTAGCCAGCCAAATGGCGACCGGACATTGCATTTTAAACACCACCCCGTTACCACTGTTTTTTATCCGGGCACCTAAATTTATTGATCTAGCCCCTGATATAAAGATCATTGCTACTTATCAAGGTGATCCTGTTTGTATACAACAGCATGCTTGTTTGCTCGCCACTTTTCACCCAGAACTGACCCAAGACGCAACTTTACATTTATATTTTTTGGAATTGGTTCGTAAGACAGCAATTCCGCATTTCTGACGGGAATTGCTGTCTAGCGCAGGTATTTTTCAACCAGTATTTCCGCAATTTGAACAGCATTGAGTGCCGCTCCTTTTCTCACATTATCAGCAACTACCCAAAGATTTAAACCACACGGATTTGAGATTTCTTGTCTGACACGTCCCACATAAACTGCATCTTGTACGGTGCCCTCTTCTATCGGTGTTGGATAATCTTCTTCCATCAGCATAATACCCGGGGCTTGACGCAATAATATTTTGGCTTGATCGGCGGTCATCGCATCTTTGGTCTTAATATGAATGGCTTCTGCGTGACCATAAAACACAGGCACGCGAACTGCTGTTGCATTCACGTGTATGTGTGGGTCATCTAAAATTTTTCGCGTTTCCCAAAACAGTTTCATTTCTTCTCGGGTATAGCCATTTTCTAAAATAGGGTCGATTTGCGGCACCACATTAAATCCGATTTGCCGAGGATATATCCCAGGCTCTACGGTTTGCCCTTGAAATAATTGCTTCGTTTGATTTTCTAGTGTCTCTACGCCTTTGCGACCAGAACCTGATACCGATTGATAAGTGGCAACTTGGATATGCGTAATCCCTACTGCGTCATAAATCGGTTTCAACGCCACCATCATTTGTATGGTGGAACAATTGGGATTGGCGATAATATGACGCGCTTGATAATCTTCGATTTTATCTGCATTGACTTCAGGCACAATCAAGGGTACATCGAGGTCATATCGAAACTGTGAGGTATTATCAATGACCACGCATCCAGCTTCGGCCGCAATGGGCGCATAGCGTTCAGATACGGCACCTCCTGCTGAAAACAAGCCAATATCGACTTGTGAAAAATCAAACTCAGCCGCGTCTTGCACCGTGATTTTTTTACCTGCAAAAGTTATTTTAGCGCCTGCTGATCGTTCGCTAGCCAGCACATATAATTGGCCCACTGGAAATTGGTGTTGTTCTAAAATAGATAAAATCGTTTCGCCCACTAAACCTGTGGCACCTAGCACAGCGATATCGTAAGTTTTCACAGCTGTTCCCTTGTCAATAAAAATACACCATGCCCACCGCGCTCAAAAGTTAACCAGGTCATTGGGTAATCGGAAAAACGTGCTCGCGCTGCTTGCTCACTTTCTCCAACTTCTACCATCAAGATGCCATCTGGCGTTAAATAATTGGCGGCTTGTTCCAATATTCTCTGCACGATTTGCAAACCATCATCTCCACCTGCCAATGCAAGCGTCGGTTCGTGTTGATATTCTGGGGGTAATGCCGACATTTCTTTTGCATCGACATAAGGAGGATTGCAAATAATGACTGAATATGTTTGCTGAGGCATATTGGCAAATAAATCAGATTCGATTAATTGCACTCGGTGATCTAGTTGATAGTGCGCAATATTTTTTTTCGCGACCGCCAATGCATCTTGAGAAATATCAACCGCATCGATGTGTGCATCAGGAAAAGTCAGCGCACAGACAACGGCGATACATCCGCTGCCAGTACAAAGATCGAGTATCATCTTCGGATCTTGATCAACCCAAGGGGAAAATGCTTGTTCAATGAGCTCTGTCATGGGTGATCGGGGAATGATCACGCGCTCATCCACATAAAAAGGTAACCCTGAAAACCAAGCTTGTTGGGTTAGATAAGGCGCTGGTTTACGTTCTCTGATTCGTCGCTCAAATAAATTTGCGATTGCTTCGCGTTCAGACAACAATAATTGAGCATCAGCCACATGCATGTCTTCTGATGGCGAAAGATGTAACACATGACGTATTAAATAGAGCGCCTCATCCCAAGCATTCGTATTTCCGTGGCCAAAATGTAAGCCAGCAGCATTGAATTGACTGGCTCCCCAACGCGCCATATCTCTGAACGTTTGCAGTTCATGGAGGATTTGATTATTTTTTATCATGTTTTTTTCTAGGAATAGCGGAAATTTTTGGGTTCTTTCATTAAATAAAGGACAGACAATCCAATCAAGACATAAATAATCAATGGGGAAAACGCAACACGATAATCATGAGCTGTGAAGTGGTGTGTGCCATTTAATAATTGACCGGACCAATTTAAATCCAAAATTTTACCCAGCAATGGCTCTGTCACTGATTCAAGTACAGAATCTCCGGTATTAATCAATGCCACGGTGGTCCCCGCTAATATCATGGGATTGATTTGTGTCCCCAATGTAAACCCTAACATAAAAGCACCAGTAGAAAAACCCAATGAAAATAGCAAAAACCCTAACAGCCAGAGGGGTAAATCAGGAAAATAAACGGCAACTAACAATGACACCAAAGAAATCAATGCGCCACATTTCATCACACTTAACCGATTACCTAATTTATCTGAAATCAATCCTAATAAGGGACTACCCAACCCTAACCCGATAAATAATAAACTGGTTAGTCCAGCTGCTTGGGTATTAGTCAGATGATGCGTTTCTTGTAAAAATGGATTCCCCCATAATCCACCGATAGCAGATAATGGTGCAAATACCAAACCGCTATAGAGTGTTAAATACCAATTTTGTTTATTTTTTAATGTGGATTTAATTTCTCTCCATCCAATTTTTACAGCAGTAGCGGAAGTTCTTTCTGTTATCGGGTTTAACGAACTTTTAGGTTTTTCTCGCCCTAAGATTAAAAACAGTATCGCAATGACTAGGCCTAGTATGCTGCAACATTGTAGCGCAAAACGCCAACTGGTTTGTTGTACTACCCATGCCAGTGGCGCCTGACCAAAGACAGCACCAATCATCACCGCAGTGGCGAGTAGTCCACCGACAAATGCCAACTGGTCCACTCTAAACCAAGCAATGCTCAGTTTAAAGTAAGTCACTGTTGCAAAAGCGACACCAAAACCCATCATACATCTGGCAAGCGTTGCTACCCATAATACGTCTGCTTGTGAAAAAAGATACGCACCCAATGCAGCGATTAAAGTAGAAAACCCAGCAATAAAACGTGCACCTAATTTATCCAGCAATACGCCTGAAAATAGCTGTACAACCGTGTAGGTATAAAAAAAAGTGGCAGATAAACTACCCAACTGCGCGCCTGTCACCTGAAATTGACGCATCAAATCAGGCACCATAATGCTAGGCGATACATTCAAAATATATTTATAAAACAGCAGACTCGAGCATAGGGAAAGAATGATCAACGGATAATATTTGCGTAATCTGCTCATTGGTGGTTTTGCTATCTTTGTTGTCATATTAGACCTCATCTGTTTTCAAAAAATGCTTTGTATTCAAAATACATAATCAAACAAATGCAATACCAAGCGCTGCTTGGCGAAAATGGTTGTAAAAAAGTATTTTTTGAGATGAATGGGTTATTGGCTGTTAGCAGCCAACCACAGAAAAAATAACGACGAGAGCACGCACGAAAACAGAGCAGCTATTTTCAGTAAAAACCGTGTTGAAATGTAGGAGGGATTCGTTTTTCATAGCGCATTGATTCTATATCCTGTCGTCTGTATGGTCAACCTGAAAGTGAGACCCTCTGCAGCTGCAGCTTCAGTTTCAGTTTCAGGTTGAGGTAAAGCTTCTTTTAGGCTCTCTTTCAAGGGCGGCGGAAATGGCTATTTGAGGTATACTCACCTCACTTCAAGGATGCAAAAAATGCGATTTTAAATACGGATACGATATACTCATTCAACCTGAAGGTACTGTCTTTTTTACCTTCAGATTAAGACAAAATCAGGGGTTTTTTTAAGGGGGAAGTGTTCTGCTGCCCCCTTAAATTCAACAGGTTATACCGCTCTTACCCCAATC
>JAURND010000172.1 GCA_030830425.1 Gammaproteobacteria bacterium | reverse complement strand
TCTCACATTGAAGTGAGACGGGTATATACTGCTAGTACTTGAAAGTGAGTATCTTTATGTGTCTGCTTTTCTAATACGAGCAGTATCCTCTATTTGAATTTGACGGGGAAACTGTAATTCCCGCGACCTTTTAAAGTGCTTAAAATAAAGGCTTCCTTGTAGAATTTTTTCGTAGAAATAACCCGCATTGCTGGCAACTGCTCGTAGAAACGCAAAGCGTCTTGGCTAAAGCTGGGATTCATTTTACCCCTCATCCGCCTTGCGGGCACATTCTCCTTACAAGGTGGCAAGGAGACAATCATCGACGCGTTAAAACAAGGCAGAAATTCCGTGTTTTGAGCGAGGATTGCTGAGAAAACATACATGGCACTAAACATCATCATCCTGGCGGCCGGTCAAGGCAAACGAATGAATACTCGTTTGCCCAAAGTGATGCATATACTAGGAGGGCTTACATTACTTGAACGCGTGATTCATACCGCCTCGCAATTAAACCCTGAAAAAATTTATGTGGTATATGGCCATGATGGTGAGCATATTCGTCGCACCATTTCAATAAAACAGACATCCAGTACTGCAAATGTATCAGGGATAGGTCTGTCGCATTTAAAAGAAGCGCCCATCACCTGGATTGAACAAGCCGAACAACTGGGTACAGGTCACGCCGTCAATCAGGTGCTTCCTTACCTAAATGACAAAGATCAAGTGCTGATTTTATATGGCGATGTGCCTATTATCTCTTTTTCAACGCTAGAAAAGCTACTCAAGCATACCGTAACAAATGGACTTGGTTTGCTGGTCACTACCCCTAACAATCCTTTTGGATTAGGACGTATCCTTCGAAACCATCACGGTGAAATCATCGCCATTGTTGAGCAAAAAGATGCAAATACAGCACAACAAAAAATCCAAGAAACCAATACCGGTATCATGGTGACCTCTGCTAAAAATTTAAAAAAATGGTTACCCACACTTAAAACTCAAAACGTACAACAAGAATATTATTTAACCGATATCGTCGCCATAGCGGTCAGTCATGCTTGCCCCATCAATGATATATCTGTAACACCCGATGAAGTTCGAGGTGTCAATAACCTGGTAGAGCTTGCCCAACTAGAACGTATTTATCAGCGTCAAAGGGCTGAACAATTCATGCTCGAAGGCGTGATGATTGCCGATCCAGAGCGATTAGAAATACGCGGTGAAATCAATATTGCCCCTAACGCGATGATCGATATCAATGTCATTTTAGAAGGACATGTATCCATTGGTGAGAACTGTATGATTGGCCCCAATACTGTATTACGTGATGTCATCATAGGCGAAAACGTAACGATAAAAAGTCATTGTGTCATTGAAGATGCGATATTAGAAGATCATTGTATCATCGGCCCTTTTGCCCGAATACGACCGGGTTCTCGCATTGGTCAACATGCGCGCGTTGGCAATTTTGTCGAAATTAAAAATACGACGCTTGGCGAAAATAGTAAAGTCCCACATCTGAGTTATGTTGGTGACACCAAAATTGGCCAGAACGTGAATATGGGTGCAGGTACAATCACGGTCAATTATGATGGCATTCATAAACATCAGACCATTATCAAAGACAATGCGTTTGTCGGTTGCAATAGTGCATTGATTGCGCCGGTTGAAATTGGTGAAAATGCTTATATTGCAGCTGGTTCTACGATTACCGCCAATGCGCCACCAAATCAACTCACGATTGCTCGCACCAAACAACGTTCTATTGAAAGATGGAAGCCGAAACATAAAAGAACATAAGTCATGATCATGCCCTCACAAACAAAAAAACATCCCGACACCCAATTAGTGCATACCTTTGAACTGTCTAATGGATTGAAATTATTGGTACAAGAAGACCATCGTGCGCCGGTGGTTGTTTCGCAAATATGGTACAAAATAGGCTCTAGTTATGAGCCTATTGGTCTAACTGGTATTTCGCATATCTTGGAACACATGATGTTCAAAGGCACCCCAAAATATGGGGTCGGCGAATTTTCACGCATCATTGCGGAAAATGGTGGTGATGAAAATGCGTTCACTCACTACGATTATACCGGATATTATCAATTGCTAGATGTCGCTAAGTTACCCATCGCATTTGAATTAGAAGCAGATCGTATGCGTCATCTCACTTTAGATCCTGAAGAGTTTGAAAAAGAGCGACAAGTTGTGATGGAAGAACGTCTTATGCGAACAGAAGATGACCCTCATGGTAAAGCTTATGAACGCTGGATGGCAGCAGCTTATATATCCACTGCTTACCATCACATGCCCATCGGTTGGATGCACGACATTCAAAATATCACGGTTACAGATTTACGCGCGTGGTATGAAAAATGGTATGCGCCTAATAATGCCTTGATTGTCGTGGTTGGTGATGTACGTCCCGAAGCGGTTTATCAACTCGCGCAACAATATTTTGGTCATCTAAAGCCCGCTGAATTACCAATTGTAAAACCACAATTAGAAATTCAACCCTTGGGAAAACGTCAAGTAGCGGTAAAAGTACCCGCAGAAGTACCTTGGTTTGGCATGGCTTATAATGTCCCATCTTTGAAAATGGACCTCACCAGCATAGAACCCTATGTATTATGTGTCATTGCTACTATTTTAAATGGCGGTAGAAGTAGCCGGCTCAGCCAAGATCTCATTCGCGGAAAGGCTGTTGCAGCAAGTGCGAATGCGTGGTATGACCCTTATTGTCGTCTAGACAGTTTGTTTGTGTTAGAAGGAACACCCGCCATTTCTCATCGTGTTGCTGATGTCGAAAAAGCACTGCTCGCACAAATCAAACGATTAAAAACGACAACTGTCACCGCAGAAGAATTAGCGCGCGTCAAAACTCGCGCCATAGCCCTTAAAACTTACGCGCAAGATTCTATCTCGCGCCAAGCCAATGAAATTGGTGGATTAGAAGCTGCTGGGCTGCCTTGGCGGTTACGCGATGAATATATCGCCGGTATTTCAACAGTAACGCCTGAGCAAATCAAAACTGTTGCCAAGCGTTATCTGACGAATGAACGTTTGACAGTACTCAAACTAAAACCCCTTAAGATCTCATGAAAAACGCTAAAAAACCCGTACTCAACATCGAACACTGGTCAACCACCCAAGGTGCCCCTGTCTATTTTGTGCACACCCCTGAGTTACCGATGCTAGATATCCGGCTCGTTTTTCAAGCGGGATTATGTCGAGATGGACATCAATCAGGACTATCCAATTTAACGTCCGGCTTATTAGATGAAGGCACTCATCAACTATCCGCTGATGAACTTGCCCAACAACTAGACACTTTAGGTGCGCTTTATCAAACAGGTGTTCGTCATGATTCGGCTTACATCTCTTTGCGTAGTTTAACAGACCCCAATTTTCTATCCCCTTCATTGGCATTATTGAAACAGATGCTCAGTGAACCTGCTTTTTTAAATGAGCCCTTTGAGCGCGTTAAAAATCAAATACTCATGGGATTAAAAGAAGAACAACAAGAACCGGCTAGCTTGGCGCAAAATGCTTTTTATAAAGCGCTATATCCCGACCATCCTTACGGAAATTCAATCTCAGGGACCCTCGATTCTGTGAAGCAAATCACTCGCGCTGATGTGGTGAAGTTTTATCGCGAGTATTACACGGCACAAAATGTATTGATCGCTTTAGTCGGCGATATCACTTCAGAAAAAGCCAAAGAAATTGCCGAAGAATTGGTGCAGTCTCTGCCCACAGGAAAAGCTGCAGCCTCATTAAAAACAGCAAATTTAGCTCCCGTGAATACGCAAGCCATTTCATTTTCCTCACAACAAACAGCTATCTTGCTCGGACAAGTGGCCATTAATATTCAAAGCGCAGATTATTTTCCACTCATCGTTGGCAATTATACGTTAGGCGGTGGCGGCATGGTGTCACGATTGTTTCGTGAAGTGCGCGAGAAAAAAGGTCTGGTTTATGGTATCTACAGCGCATTTTTGCCGCTTTGGGCCAAGGGACCATTTGTGATCAAATTACAAACCCGTAATGAAGAAGCGCAAAATGCGATCAATCTAGTCCATGAAATATTGTGTGATTTTGTAAAAAATGGGCCAACAGAAGCAGAACTGTTGGCAGCAAAAAAGAATATCATCGGTGGATTTCCCCTAGAATTAGCAGGCAATGCCAACATTATTGCAGAACTTGTGCGTATTGGATTTTATCAGTTCCCACTGGATTATCTGGATACCTACAGAGATAAAATAACGGCGGTCACACAAGCTCAAATTTGTGCAGCTTTTCAAAAACATATTAACCCTGACCAATTGGTGAAAGTGATGGTGGGAAAGCAGCCAGCAACCCCCGCTGTCCTTTAGGGAACCTAAAACAAAGGATAGCGGGAATTGCTGATGAGTCATCAAAACGCCAAAAATCAGGTTCGTATTATCAGTGGAAAATGGCGTAGCCGAAAACTTCATTTCCTTGATTCTCCAGGACTTCGACCCACACCCAATCGGGTGCGTGAAACCTTGTTTAACTGGTTAATGTCCCATATCATGGGCGCGCATTGCTTAGATTTATTTGCCGGCAGCGGTGCATTAAGCTTTGAAGCATTATCACGAGGAGCGGCTTCAGTATTGCTGGTCGATCAATCGTCGCAAGTCATTGCCCAACTTCAACATCAAGCCATATTATTTCAAGCAGAAAAAGAAGCAAAATTTATCTGTACCCGCATCCCAGATGACAAAATTTTCGCACAGCAACCCCCATTTGATATCGTATTTTTAGACCCACCATTTCATCAAAATGATCTGGCGACCTGCTGCCAATGGTTAGTGAAAAATGCTTGTTTATCCCAAGATGCATTAATTTATATAGAGGCTGAAAGAAGTTTAGCGTTGAAATCTATCTTGCCGGAACACTGGATCATCCATCGAAATCAGACCGCAGGACAAGTTGGATATTATCTTATTAGTATATCAGCAACCCCCACAGCCCCTTAACCCCCCGTGATTTTGTCTCACTTCGAGGATGCAAAAACCAGTGTCTTGAAGTGAAATGGGTATAAAAAATTTTTTTGTCAGCAATGAAAGCGAAATAACCGCCTATTATCCCGCAAAATGTGCAGTTATTTCGCCCCGGTCCTAAACTTTTCTCACTGCCGCATTAAGCTGAACCGCTTGGTAAAGACTGATATCCCTCTTGATTAGCAGACTCTTCTGCCGGTTTCATACACCACTTTATATTCTCCACACAAGACTTCCCGACAGAAAAAAGCCCTGCTCCTACGTATCTTGCTGCCATTCCACCAGCAGTAGCAGCTGCTGCAATTTGCTGTGATCCACTAAGGGCTTGCACGGGAGAATTAGGATCTTTCATATGCTCAACCAAAATAGTAGTTCCTAATACAGCAGCTGTAGCGACGCCTGTGCTGACGAAAGCTTGCGTAGCAGCACTTCGTTGAGACCATGTATCTGATATGCATTTTGCTCCCTGCGTATGTTCTAGAGGCTTAGATGCCATTACAGCTAACAATAAAAACGCCAGTGTTGCTCCTGTCGCCGCATATGCTGGATTAGGGTCCCCTTCAATGGCCCCAGAAAGAGTAAGTGCCGGAATGCCCGCAATGAGCGCTAATAACAGACCTTGCCCAATTCCTGTGTTTGCAGTACTAACAGCAGCTGATGCGCTAAATTTTGCGGTACTGGCTAAAACCCCCGGTACTTTCCCGCACACAACAGCGCAATTGCTGGGCGTAGGTGGCTGATTTGCGCCTTCAACCGTAACATTTAAAGCAAGCTCAGCACCAGGGTTATCCTGACTACCAGGTTGATCATCATGCTTAATTGCTTCATTATCTTTTTCTATCATAGTTTTTTACCTCAATTTTTGTTTTAAGAGTTAGCGCGCTCTAACTCCAAGTGCAACATTCTTTTATGAGAGAATGTTGAATGACAAAAAAATACACGCATATCACTTTA
>JAURND010000171.1 GCA_030830425.1 Gammaproteobacteria bacterium | reverse complement strand
TTCTGATATAACGCATTGGCACGAGCGATCGCCGATGAGAGCAGCTCGGGCAATTGATCCTGCAGTGTGACCTTAAAGCCTTTTAATGCACACCAGGCAGCAATATCTCCACCCATGACTCCTGCACCAATCACGTGCACATGTTCACATGAAAATGGGATATCTTTGGCTAATCCTTTTAAGCGTGTTTGTAGAAAAAAAGCGCGGACTAAATTTCTACTGGTTTTACCCATCATCAATTCAGCGATAGATTCAGCTTCTCTCACCATCGCTGCTTCACCACGAATACCATTTTTTACCCAGTTGTCGACAATGGCATAAGGTGCAGGGTAATGTGATTTTGAAATTTTGGCGGCCAGTTTTTTATAAAAAATTTTGCCAATCCAAGGGCGAATAAAAGCAAGATTGAAAATCGTCTGATCGCATTTTAATTTTTGTTTGGCTGGCTTATTTAAAATATAATGACGGGCAGCTTTAATCAGATGACGCTCAGGCACGATAGCATCAATTAATTTTAACTTAGCCGCTATTTTTGCATGCACTGGGGTGCCCGATAAATTCAAACGCATGGCAGGAAATAACCCAATCAGCGCAGGCAACCGCACTGTGCCACCCCATCCCGGATGTAGCCCTAACTGCACTTCAGGCGCGCCCAATATGGTTTTTGGGGAGTCATCTGCAATTCGATATTGACAGGCCAATGCAAGCTCTAGCCCACCCCCCAAACAAAATCCTTTGATTAAAGCAAGCGTGGGCATTTTAAGTGCCATTAATGCTAATTTATCTAAAATTAATTGTGAATCACGCACTGCTTTAAAGGCATCGGTATCATTTTCTAAGGCGACGAATTGTTCTATGTCTGCGCCTGCAATAAATCCTGACGATTTACCTGATTGTATAACCAAGCCTATCAGCGATTTTTCTTGAATCATTTCAGTTAGGATTTGATCCAATTCTAGCAGAATTTCCGCATTCAACGCGTTGACAGCAGCATCGTGACGATCAAGCGTGAGCCATAAAATTTGATCAACATCAATCGTTTTTTTCCAATTTTTATAAGTTGTTGTGGAGATCATAAGATTGTTCTTTCTCATTTAATTGTAAGCATTCAGCATAATTAAAAAACGGGCACTTTTTTCATCAAACTTGACTAAAATCTGACCGTTTATACCGCTCGTGCTTCAAAATGGTAGACCGCTGTTGTATTTGACATTCCAGACATAGTCACTGGAACATAAAAACACGACACCTTCAATAAAACCAATGATGCCTGGCATGAAAGTCCAGCAAAATAGCAAATAAAAAATACCCGACCACTGACCAAGATAAAACCGATGTATACCAAAAGTACCGAGGAAGATAGCTAAAATACCGGCTACAAGCTTGCTTTTGCCATTCAAGATAGGAAATTGTAGTGCACCGCAGCTTGGACAACTAGGTGCCATCATATGAATTTCTTTGCCGCAACCGCGACAAAACACCATTCCTGTCATGCTAAACTCCTTTTTAATTGCACCCCCAAGTGGCGAAGGGAATATGAGCGTTTGTTACACTTCTACCAACATCGCGCCGCCCTGTCCTCCCCCAATACAAAGACCAGCAATACCCCGTTTAGCCTGATTTTTTCTCAATACGTGCAACAAATGCAACACGACACGAGCGCCACTGGCACCGACTGGATGCCCTAAAGCGATAGCGCCACCATCTATATTTAAACGATCTATCTCTAATGCGCCCAATGCAGCTGGTAATGCTAGGTATTGCTGACAAAACGCATCATCTTGCCAAGCGGCTAAACACGCTAATACTTGAGTCGCAAAAGCCTCATTTATTTCCCAGTAATCAATATCATTTAAGGCAAGCTGATGACGCTTTAAAATAGGCGTTGCGGCAAAGACAGGCCCTAAACCCATCACTTGAGGTGCTAATGCACCCCATTGTGTGTCAACTAAACGACCTAAAACAGGCAGTTGGTATTCGTTTACTGCTTGCTCACTGGCCAAAATTAATAAGGCAGCACCGTCTGTAATTTGAGAGCTATTTCCAGCCGTGACCAATCCAAATTTTTTATCGAAGAAGGGCTTGAGTTTGATTAAGGATGCCATCGTGCTTTCGGGACGCACACCCTCATCAACAGGATAAAGCTGTCCTTTAACGTCATAGAGATTTGCAATTTCTGCAGCTAAATCTGTCTTTTGGGCCAGGGCAGCACGTTGATGGCTGCGCAGCGAATAGGCATCCATTTGTTCACGAGTAATGCCAAACTGATGCGCTAAAATTTCTGCCGTTTGGCCCATATTGAGTGAAACAATCGGATCAGATAAACCATGCAATAATCCGATAATGGGTTTTAAAAAAGCGGGGCGAAAATGTGCGAGTGTTTTTAAACGTTGCATAAAAGAACGACTGGACTGAAGCGCCGACAACCAGCAAACCATCCCTTCATTAAACAACAAAGGCGCTCGACTCATGGCCTCAGTGCCACCTGCCAATACCAAATGCGCGCGTCCTGTTTGAATGGCTTGAGCAGCTGAATCAATGGCTTGCATACCAGAACCACAATTACGCTGAACTGTCCAAGCGGGTACGGACTTACCACAACCTAAACGCAAAGCAATAATTCTAGCAATATTGGCTTCATCTTCACGGGGAGAGACGCAACCCATGATCACTTCACTAAAATCTGTAGGCGAAAATGGTTGACGTAGCAACAGCTGCCTGCCTGCTTGTACTGCTAAATCTGCTGCTGAAAATGGCCCCGGCTTTCCTTTGGCTTTTAAAAAAGGGGTGCGAATGCCATCAACGATATAAATCGGTGTTTTTTCGAAGGTCTGATTATTTTTTTTGTTTGGCATTTTTCTCATTCCTGAATCAGTAATTTTTACTACCCTTTTAAGAGGCTAAAACAAAGCGTTTTTTGTAAAAATTGTTCGTCATAAATAGTGAAATTGCTGGCAGCAGCAATGGCGATTTTTAAGGCGGGGGTGACGTTTCTCCTACTTAAACGCGAACGCGGACTTAATGGAAGAAGACATTAAAATAAAAAAGCAAATTCTGCATTTTGCGCCAGAACGACTGCCTGTGAATGTTAAATCGCTTTTTCATGATACTTAAACGCTGTAAGATTGGGAAAAGCGCTAAAAATTTTCCATGAAAGCATCAAACGACAAAATTTCATCGTGTTTTAAAGGCGAGTTTTTAATCTGTTTCACAACTGCATAAAAACATTTTTTATCCAAACTTAATGTCAATGTTTGTGCGGGGTACAAATAATCTTCCCAATGCCCATCAATGGCCTCACTATATTCATTAAAATTATTGAAATATAAAATGCTTTCTCCTGTCCTGATGGCATCAATAATTTTTTCAGGCGCCCCTGAGTCAATAGCCATATCCAGATAATCAGCTAAATCATTTTCCGTTTTCACCAACAACCAAGTGGGCGTGCCTTTTGCATCAAAAAATAGAAAACTACCAGAAGCCTCTAGTAAATAATAACTAGACGCAGAAACCTCTGTGCATATCCGTTCAAACAGATCAATAAAAGCAGGATTAGCCAAACAAAAACCCGATTCAGTATTTAAGGCTTTAAAAATAGGCTTGGTCAATTCTTCAAAATATTTTCGCTGTAACGTCAATATGCTCTCATCGATGACGTGATATAAATCAGGCCTTCCTTTCAGAATAAATTTATCAATAACACCTTGATTGAAGAGTTCAACCGCAATCGACTCTCCCGCTTCGCCTGTCAATAAAATCTTTTTCATGGGGAAACGCTTGAGCTTTTGACAAAAATCAGAGCCCTTCATTGCTGGCATTGAATAATCAATAACCGCTACTGAGACTTGTTTAAAACGCGCATGGTTATACAGTTCTTGCTGTATAGCTGGGATGTTGATGTTAACAGGATGTTTATCCGAAGAAGGGTAATAGTGATCAGAGTCTATGTCTAGCTTAAATACTTTAGCATTTAAATCAGTTTTGAAATCCAAACTGAGCAAATATTCTAATGCCATGATAGGGTCTACATAGGACTTACATGGTATTTTATCACTAAGCTTTAGCAAAGTACTGTTTAAAAACCGTTCGTTATCGTCTACAAATATCGCTGTGGTTGGATGGTAAAGACAAGGTATTCGATTGTATCGCATGTAATTTTCTCCTATTATTAACGCTCAGAAACTCCCATCAAAAACGCGGAATTGCTGCCTTGTTTTAATACACAGCTTTTTACCCCTTCTCTCCTTATTTGAGAGAAAGTGCCCGTAGAGTGAATGAGCAGCAAAATGGACCCCAGCTTTCGCCGGGACGCTTCGCACTTCCAAGCATAGATTTTACAAGAAATCTTTTTTTAGATTCTCTAGAGGGCGACGGGGATTGCTGTCTTATTGTTAAGGTTGATTCATTTTATTGAGCATGAATTATTTTTGATGCGTAGGCCCTGATAACCCTCTGCTTTCTACTGAAAAAAATTAATCTCCACTTTTTGTTCTGCGGCAAGCATCCAATTTAAGTGGGTTTATCTTGGGAAATTCTAAGTCAAACTGCGTAAACTCCCCTAGTTTAGATGAACAATTAATATCCCCGCCTAAATTTTTCATGACCATTTTGCAAAATGCCAAACCTAAACCAGTACCATAAGTGGTCGTTGTATAAAAACGATCAAATATTTTATGCATAGCGCGAGGATCAATGCCTCGAGCAGTATCTTTAAAAGAAAGCATATGAAATGTGCCGTGAGCAGAAGTGGTTATTTGAATAGACCCTTTCCCCTCGGCTTGAATAAAATAAAGCGCATTTCTGAGTAAGTTCAAGAGCACATGTTTGACGAGCAAAGATTCGCCTTGAAATTCAAAGTCATATGCTATATCCAAATGCACCAAATCTGCCTCCATGCTTTCAAAGGGATAATTTTCCATGACTTCATGGATACAAGTATTCATAGCATATAAGCTTAACGTGTCTTGCTGAACAATTTTTTGCTTAGCATTCATGAGCAACATGTTAATGACCGTATTGGCGTATTGCGTATCTAATTCAATGTTGCCTAAAGTTTTTATCAAAACTTGATATTTATTTTTTCTGATCGCTTGTACCGGTAATCCACCCTCTCTTGCTAATTCATAACCTGCCACCAATGCAGGCAAATAATCTT